>NZ_CP159813.1:0-125000 GCF_047720265.1 Candidatus Pelagibacter sp. Uisw_134_02 | reverse complement strand
GGCTTAGAGGGTGGTCCCCCTGTATTCGAGCAGGATTTCTCGTGTCCCGCTTTACTCAAGAATTTTGTTAAACATTACTCATACGGGACTATCACCCTCTATGGTTAGCATTTCCAAACTATTCAAATTTTTTTAACAAAATTACTGGCCTACTCCGCGTTCGCTCGCCACTACTAACGGAATCTCAATTGATTTCTTTTCCTCTGGTTACTTAGATGTTTCAGTTCTCCAGGTTGTCTCTTTAAACCTATGTATTCAGTTTAAAGTACCACATAAAGTGGTGGGTTTCCCCATTCGGAAATTTTCGGATCAAAGCTTACATACAGCTCCCCGAAACTTATCGCAGTATATCACGTCCTTCATCGGCTTTCAGTGCCAAGGCATCCACTACACGCCCTTAAACGCTTGATTTATGCACAGAAAAAAATTTCTTTTAAAGAAAATTTTATCTATGTTGTGATCAAATTTTTATTTTGAACATTAAATAATAACTTTTAATGTTCGGATATAGATATTGATATAAATTATTTTTATTTACAGTTTTAATAACTAAATGTTTCCTGGTGGAGGATACAGGGATCGAACCTGCTACCTCCTGAATGCAAATCAGGCGCTCTCCCAGATGAGCTAATCCCCCATTTAGGTTTTTTGGTGGGCCGAGAAAGACTCGAACTTTCGACCCCACCCTTATCAAGGGTGTGCTCTAACCAACTGAGCTACCGGCCCTACAAGAAGGAAACATTACTTTAAGAAGAGAAATGAGGACGGTCAACATTACCGATGTATATTATTTAGAGTGAAATTTTACTTTCACTCATCCTTAGAAAGGAGGTAATCCAGCCGCAGGTTCCCCTACGGCTACCTTGTTACGACTTCACCCCAGTCGCTGACTATACCGTGGTCAAGGGTTTTAAACCTTGCCTTAAGGTAGAACCAACTCCCATGGTGTGACGGGCGGTGTGTACAAGACCCGGGAACGCATTCACCGTGGCACGCTGATCCACGATTACTAGTAATTCCAGCTTCATGCACTCGAGTTGCAGAGTGCAATCCGAACTGAGGCATCTTTTTGGGATTTGCTTAACGTTGCCGTTTTGCTTCCTGTTGTAGATGCCATTGTAGCACGTGTGTAGCCCAACACGTAAGGGCCATGAGGACTTGACGTCATCCCCACCTTCCTCCAGCTTATCACTGGCAGTTCTTTCAGAGTGCCCAACTTAATGATGGCAACTAAAAGTGAGGGTTGCGCTCGTTGCGGGACTTAACCCAACATCTCACGACACGAGCTGACGACAGCCATGCAGCACCTGTGTTTCGTCCGGCCGAACCGAAAACTCTAATCTCTTAAAGTCGCGACGAACATGTCAAGTGTTGGTAAGGTTCTGCGCGTATCTTCGAATTAAACCACATGCTCCACTACTTGTGCGGGTCCCCGTCAATTCATTTGAGTTTTAACCTTGCGGTCGTACTCCCCAGGCGGTGTGTTTATCGGTTTCCCTGCGACACTGAAAATAAATTTCCAACGTCTAACACACATCGTTTACGGCATGGACTACGAGGGTATCTAATCCTCTTCGCTACCCATGCTTTCGTTCCTCAGTGTCAGTAATGATCCAGAAAGCTGCCTTCGCAATTGGTATTCTTTCTAATATCTACGAATTTCACCTCTACACTAGAAATTCTGCTTTCCTCTATCATACTCTAGCTGAAAAGTTTTGATGGCAGTTCCAGAGTTAAGCTCTGGGATTTCACCACCAACTTTTTCAACCACCTACGAACTCTTTAAGCCCAGTAATTCCGAACTACGCTAGGTCCCTTCGTATTACCGCGGCTGCTGGCACGAAGTTAGCCGGACCTTCTTATTCGGGTACAGTCATTTTCTTCCCCGACGAAAGAGCTTTACAACCCAAGGGCCTTCTTCACTCACGCGGCATCGCTGCATCAGAGTTTCCTCCATTGTGCAAGATTCCCCACTGCTGCCTCCCGTAGGAGTTTGGGCCGTGTCTCAGTCCCAATGTGGCTGATCATCCTCTCAAATCAGCTATTGATCATAGTCTTGGTAGGCCATTACCCTACCAACAAACTAATCAAGTGCGGGCTCATCCAATGGTGCATAAAGCTTTCTCCGTAAAGACTTATCCGGTATTAGCACAAGTTTCCTCGTGTTATTCCAGGCCAAAGGGTAGATACCCACATGTTACTCACCCGTCTGCCACTAAGTATTGCTACTTCGTTCGACTTGCATGTGTTAGGCGTGCCGCCAGCGTACGTTCTGAGCCATGATCAAACTCTCAAGTTAAAAAACGGCGCACACTAGCTTCATATACAAATTGCAAAAACAATTTGTACGATTTTGAAGTGTGTACGACAAATTTTGGTAACCTTAACCGTCCACACTTCTCTTCTTAAATTTTTACTTTTTAAATAGCTAATTGAGTTAAAAACACCCAATAATCCCCACTAATCTATTGATTAAACAATAATTTTATTGAGAAAGTGTGCTGCTTATAAGCTAAAATAAAAGTAAATCAAGCATTTAGCATTTAAATATAAGGGCAAATATCTCAATAAATACAAGGTTTTTTTTGATTTTTATGCATTACTAAATTAATAATTAAAAATTCCAGATGATATTTAGATCAAATAAAATAATTAAATTAATTAAAAAAAATGTTGAGATCGCATTACTTTCACTATTGTTAATCATCACTATTGCTAGCACCACAATTTATAATAATAATAAAAAATTAATTAATGAAAATTATAAAGAATTAATAAACAATATTTATTTTCAAAAAAGTATTAATCAAATATTTGATAATTTAAAACCTAAATATAAAAGTATCCAACATAAAGTTTCTAATGGTGAAACATTTGATAAAATATTAAAAAACTATTCTATTTCAAGTGAAGAAATTTTAGAAATTAAAAAAAATTTAGATCTAGAGTATAATTTAAATAATCTTAAAACTAATCTTGATATAAATTTTACTATTGATCAATCGAACAATAAAAAAATTACTTTTTTTTTATTCCCTATATCTAGAACCAAAAAGATTCAATTAACTAGAGTTTTAAATACAGACTTGTTTGAAAAAAAAATAATTATTACAAATTTAAATAAAAAAATTATTTTTAAAGAAGGTAAGATTATACAAAGTTTGTATAAAACTGCAGTTGATTTGAATATTCAGCCCAATATAATTATTGAGTATGCAAGAATTTATGGTTTCCAAGTAGATTTTCAGAGAGATATTAGAAAAAATGATAATTTTAAAATTATGTATGAAATTTTTGAGGATGATAATGGAAAAGTTTTTGAAACTGGAAATATTCTTTTTGCTGATCTTAATTTAAGTGGTGTAAATAATTCATTATACTATTTTGATAAAAAAGGTAGTGAAGGGCATTATGATAGTAATGGTAAAAGTGTTGAGAAAGCATTGATGAAAACTCCAATCAATGGAGCAAGACTTTCATCTCCATTTGGAATGCGAAAACATCCAATCGATGGATTCAACAAAATGCATAGAGGCACTGATTTTGCGGCTCCTACTGGAACTCCGATTATGGCATCGGGTAGTGGCATTATTACGAGAGCAAGATGGTGTGGTGGTGGAGGTAACTGCATCAAAATTAAACATAACTCGACTTATGAAACAATTTATGCCCATATGAAAAATTTTGCACGTGGAATAAAAGAAGGAGTAAGAGTTAAACAAGGGCAAATAATTGGCTATGTTGGTTCAACAGGAAAATCAACAGGTCCTCATTTACATTATGAAGTTGTAATTAATGGAAAAAAAGTTAATTCTCAAAGATTAAAACTGCCATCAGGAAAAATTTTAAAAGGTAACGAAAGAAAAATATTTGAGGTGGTTAAAATTAAATTAGATGTTTTAAAATCAGAATTAATTATTGGATTAAATTAACTAGCTACAGTTTTTTTTTCTACTGGTTTTTTTTCAGTAGTTTTTATAGTTTTTTTAACTGTTGGTTCAGAAATAATTTTTTTTTCAGTAGTACTTTCTGTTTCAGCTGTCTTTTCATTTTTAATTTCAACTTCTACTGGTTTTATATTTGAAGCTGTAGAAGAATTAACTCTTGCCAATCGAAGCTTTTCTTGCTCATTTTGAACTCTAGTAAAATGATCTGCATGCTGGAAATAATTTTCTGATAAAATCTTATCCTCATTTGCCAAGGCTTCTCTTGCTAAATCATTGTATTTTTCAATTAGTTTAACAGCATTATGATTATTTCTTCCAGGAACTTTTCTTTGAAAATTATCATTATTAGAAAATTTTGATCCCTCATTATTACTTCTAAATTGAGGTCTTCTATTATTATTGTTTCTAAAGGGTGGCCTTCGATTATTATTGTTACTTCTAAATGTTACCATAATTTTATTTTTTTTAAATTTTAGTGCTTACTATACAGCGGTCATTATTCCCATAATCCTTTATGGTTTTATTTACATAAAAACCTTTTTCTTTTAATATTTTTTTAACTTTATTTTTTTGATTAAAACCTATCTCTAAAATAAATTTACCATTTTTCTTAATCAAATTGCTTGCTCTAATAATTACTTTTCTGATTTTTGAAAAACCATCATACCCACCACTTAAAGCTAATTTTGGCTCAAAACTAACTACGTCTTTTTCCAAATATTTTAAATTAAATAATTCAATATAAGGAGGGTTTGAAACAACAAGATCATATTTGCCAATTTTAAAATTGTCAACACTTGAATGAAAAAATTTTACTCTATTTATCAAGTTTAGTTGTTTTGCATTGAATTTGCTTACTTTTATACTTTTTTTAGAAATATCTATTCCCGTTCCATAAAAATTATTTCTCTCTTTTAATA
Source organism: Candidatus Pelagibacter sp. Uisw_134_02 (assembly GCF_047720265.1). Lineage (GTDB taxonomy): Bacteria > Pseudomonadota > Alphaproteobacteria > Pelagibacterales > Pelagibacteraceae > Pelagibacter. The sequence continues at coordinate 120,133 of NZ_CP159813.1, read as the reverse complement.
TTGATAAAAGAATACATCCTGATCCTGTTCCTATATCTAAAACTTGTAATTGAGTCTTTTTTGAATAAATTTTTAAAACTTGCTCTATTATTATTTCAGTGTCTGGTCTTGGAATTAATACGTCTTTATTAACAAAAAACTCATCCTTCCAAAACTCTTTTCTATTAACAAGATAAGCAACAGGTTCTCCTTTTTTTCTTCTTTCAATTAAATTTTTAAATATCTCTATCTGATCTGAATCCAAATATTCTTTAGGATTAAGGATAATATGTCTTTTATCTTTCTTAATTGAATTACATAATAATATTTCACTATCAAGTTGAGGATTAGGTATTTTATTTTTTTTTAAAATACTTATTCCTTCATTTAAAAAATTTTCTATATTCATTTTAATTAAGATTACTCAATTTTTCTTCTTGAGCTTGCAATGTTAAACTTTCTACCATTTCATCAAATGCCTCACCTTCAAGGAAGGCTTCAAGTTTATGCAATGTTAAATTAATACGATGATCTGTTATTCTTCCTTGAGGAAAATTGTATGTTCTAATTCTTTCAGAGCGGTCCCCAGTTCCAATCTTGCTTTTTCGATCTTGTGATCTTTGTCCCTCAATTCTTGATCTCTCTAATTCATAAAGTCTTGACCTTAAAATCAACATTCCTTTAGCTTTGTTTTTGTGTTGAGATTTTTGATCTTGCTGAGAAACTGATAATCCAGTTGGAATATGAGTTATTCTAACAGCACTATCTGTTGTATTTACTGACTGCCCTCCTGGGCCTCCAGCTCTAAAAACATCAATTCTAAGATCTGAGTCATTTATTTTTATATCAACTTCTTCAGCTTCAGGTAAAACAGCTACTGTTGCAGCTGAAGTGTGAACTCTTCCTTGAGTTTCTGTATCAGGAACTCTTTGAACACGATGAACTCCACTTTCATATTTTAAAGTTGAATAAATATTTTTTCCTCTAATTGTTGCAATAACTTCTTTAAGTCCACCTGCCTCACTTTGAGACATGCTTATTAATTCCAATTCCCATTTTTTTTTATGACTAACTTTTTCATACATCTTAAAAAGGTCTGAAGCAAATAAACTAGCTTCTAAACCACCAGTACCAGCTCTAATTTCTATAATTGCATTTTTTTTATCAGCCTCATCTTTTGGCAATAAAAATAATTTTAATTTTTTTTCTATTATTTCATTTTCTAACTTAAGGTCTTTTAATTCAGTTTCAGCCATTACTTTAAATTCGTCATCACTATTAGAATCATCTAAAATTTTTTCTAAATCTTTTTTTTCAAGTTCATATGAAAAATATTTTTTAGCATCATTTATTACATCATTTAAATCTGAATATTCCTTTGATTTTTCAGCAAAAAGTTTTTTATCTACCTCACCTGCTGACAGCTCTTTCTCTAACAAAGAGTGTTTGGATATCAATTCTTCAATGGTTTTTAGAGGTATCATTATAGTTTTTTATCGATTTCAGCAGCTTTTTTTTCAACTTCGCTTACAACTTTTGATATTATGTCCTCTGATAAAACTTTTTCACTTTGAATACCAGACAAATAAAGCATATTATTCCCCTTTCCACCTCCCGTTATTCCTATGTCGGTCATTGCTGCTTCTCCTGGACCATTAACTACACAGCCAATAATTGACAACGTTAAGGGGGTTTTAATATGAGAAAGTTTTTCTTCTAACATTTTTACAGTATCTATAACTTTAAAAGCTTGCCTTGCACAAGATGGACAAGATATAATTCGTACTCCTCTATTCCTTAAATTAAGTGACTTTAATATTTCATTGCCTATCTTGATTTCTTTAACTGGGTCATCTGATAACGAAATTCTTATTGTATCCCCTATTCCATCCATTAGAAGTGATCCCAAGCCTATCGAAGATTTAATACTGCCCGAAATAAAACTACCTGCCTCTGTAATCCCCAGGTGCAAAGGATAATTTGTAACTCTTGAAAGTTGACGATATGCAGCCATAGATAGAAAAACATCTGAGGACTTAACACTAATTTTAAAATTAAAAAAATCTTGATCCTCAAGGATTTTGATATTTCTTTGTGCACTTTCAACTAAAGCCTCAGGACATGGCTCTTTATATTTTTCTAAAATATCTTTTTCAAGCGAGCCCGCATTAACTCCTATCCTTATTGAGCAGTCATTATTTTTAGCAGCACTCAACACATCGTGTATCTTTGACTTATCACCTATATTTCCTGGATTAATCCTTAAACATTTTGCACCATTTTCTGCAGCTTCAATAGCTCTTTGATAGTGAAAATGAATATCTGCTACTATTGGTATTGAAACATTCTTAATGATCTCCTTAAGTGCTGAAGAAGATTCTTTATCTGGACAAGAGACTCTAACGAGATCAGCACCCTCTTCATGAATATCATTAATTTGTTTAATGGTTGCATGGATATCTGTGGTTAGTGTGTTTGTCATTGATTGAACAGAAATAGGATTGTCTCCACCTATCTTTACATCACCAACATTTATAACTTTTGTTTTCTTTCTATGAATATCTCTGAATGGTCTTAAGCTCATTATTTAGTCTAATTTAAATTCTTTATGAAGAGTGGCTATAGCTTTTTTTACATACTTGTTAGATATTAAAACTGAAATTTTTATTTCAGAAGTTGAAATAACCATAATATTAATTTTTTTTGATGCTAATGCTTGAAACATTCTATAAGTAATTCCAGGTGTTGTAATCATTCCAACACCTATAATTGATACTTTAGAGACATTACTATCATATGTAAACTTTCTAAATGAAATTTTTTTGTTTTGTTTTATAGTTTTCTCAGTTTTTTTTAAATCCTCTGATTTAATAGTGAAAGTTAAGTCTGTTTCTTTGCTATTTAATGAAATATTTTGTACCACCATATCTACATTTATTTGATTAAGTGATAGCGGTTTAAAGATAGACGCTGCTACCCCAGGTTTATCCTTAACACCAATTATTGTAATTTTAGCATCATTTTTTGTTGAGGTAATTCCTGTTATAATTTGATCACTGAAAGCTTTTTTATTATTTGTTATTAAAGTACCTTTTATTTTTTTAAATGAAGATTTAACTGAAAAGCTTATATTGTTTAATTTGGCATCTTGCACTGATGCTGGTTGCATAACTTTTGCTCCAAGAGATGCCATTTCTAACATTTCATCATAAGAAATTTTATCAATTTTTTTTGCTTTTAAATGATTTTTTGGATCTGTAGTGTACACGCCATCAACGTCCGTGAAAATGTCACAAGTATCTGCATTAAAAAATTTTGCTAACATTATTGCTGAAGCATCAGTTCCTCCCCTACCTAATGTGGTAACTCTATTTTCTGAATTAATACCTTGAAAGCCCGTGATAATTGGTATCCCTCCTGATTTCATAAAATTAGATATTTTATTTTTATTAATCTTGTTAATTCTAGATGAACTATATGAGCCTTCAGTAATGATTGGTATCTGCCAAGACATCCAAGATCTGGCCTTAAATCCAAGATGTTTTAATCTGCCTGCAATTAATGCACAAGATGCTTGCTCACCAGTGGACAATAAAACGTCATATTCAGCTGCATCAAAGTTTTTACTTAATTCTTTTGTTTGTTTAATCAATTGATTCGTTATTCCACTCATTGCTGAAGAAACTACAATTACACCAAATTTCTTTTTTTTATAAGTAGCTATAATTTTAGCTACACGCTTAATTCTATCTATATTTCCTACAGAAGTTCCACCAAATTTTAATACTACAGTTTTCATTGATAATTTTGTTTAATTAATATTGATAAATTACAACTTAATTGTTATGTCCACAAGTTATCTATTATGAAATCAATAAATAAAAAAGAAATAGAAAAATTTTCTAAAATTGCTGAAGAATGGTGGAATCCTAATGGGAAATTTAAACCTTTGCATAATTTTAATCCCATAAGAATTAAATATATAAAAGAAAACATAATTAAAGATTTCAAGATTAAACCCTCAAGAACACCACTAAAAAAAATTAACCTTTTAGATATTGGTTGTGGTGGAGGATTATTATCTGAGCCAATGTGTAGACTGGGCGCCAATGTAGTCGGAATTGACGCTTCAGTAAAAAATATTAGAATAGCAAAATTGCATTCAAAAAAAAGTAAGCTTAAAATAAACTACAAGGTTGCATCGCCAGAAAAATTAAAAACTAAAATGAAATTTGATGTAATTTTAAACATGGAAATAATTGAGCATGTTGAAAATATAGATTTTTTTATTAAAGAAAGTGTTAAACTTTTAAAAAAAAATGGAATTATGTTTGTCGCAACTTTAAATAAAACTCTAAAGTCTTATGCTTTTGCAATCATAGGAGCTGAATATATATTAAAGTGGCTACCAATTGGAACTCATGACTGGGAAAAATTTGTTAAACCTGATGAATTGATAAAAATTTCAAAAAAAAATAGTTTATATTTGGAAAAAATAGATGGAATGAAATTCAATATACTAGACAATAGTTGGGAAGTTTGCGATGATACTTCCGTTAATTATATCACTAAATTTAAAAAAATTAATTAGTAATATCTTTTATCCAGGGAATAATTGCTGTCTTTATTCCCTCTTCTTTTAATTCTTTGATATCTTTTTTTGTTGCCATTCCATAAATACCTTTTTTACTTTTTTTGTCTTTATAATAAAGTGACCTAGCTTCATAAGCAAAATTTTCTCCAACATAGTTAAAGTTTTTTTTGATAAATTGTTGATATTTTGATATTAATTTTTTTGTTTCTTTATATTTTTGAATTTCTTTATTATTTTTAAAATTATTATTAAGTGTTAATATGTTCGGTGACATTAAAGTTTTTTCAATGTTTAGTGAATTGCAAGTATGACAGTTAAGAAATTTTTTTTTTTTTAATTTTTCATACTCTTTGGATGAGGAAAACCAACTATCAAAGGTCATTTCACAATCTTTACATATAAGTTTATATTTAATCATATTTGATTATAAATTAAGTTCTATAATCAGTGTTAATCTCGATATATTTTTTTGTAAGATCCATGGTATATGCTCTAAAATTTTTTTTACCTATGTTTAGCTCAACAGTTATATCAATTTTTTTTGACTCTTTCATGTAAACAATGGCATCATCTTCTATATATAATTTAGACAATTGACCTTTTTCAATAATTTTTATATCCCCCAATTTAATTGATAATTTATTAATACTAATATCTACATCAGTTTTACCTATAGCCATTATAATTCTTCCCCAATTAGGATCGTTACCTGCGATTGCAGTTTTTACCAAAGGAGAATTGGCAATAGAAAAAGCAATTTTTTTTGCATCACTTTCTGTTTTAGCTTTAGTAACATCAATTGTTATGAATTTACTGGCACCCTCTCCATCATCAACTATTCTTTTTGATAAGTTCAATAATACAGAATGTAAAGCATTATCAAAACTAGTAATTTTTTTATCATTAACATTATTTATAGTTGTATTCTTTGCTTTACCTGTTGAAAAAATTGAAACCATATCGTTAGTGCTTGTGTCTCCATCACAACTAATTGCATTAAATGTTGTTTCAATATTTTTTTTAAGTAATTTACTTAAAATTTCGTTTGAAAGAGCTGCGTCTGTAAAAATATAACCTAAAGTTGTTGCCATATTTGGAAAAATCATTCCTGAACCTTTGGCTATCCCATATATTTTTATTTTTTTTGTACCAATTTCGCACTCTTCCATCGAAATTTTTGGCTTTGTATCGGTTGTAATAATTCCCATTGCTGCTTTAATCCAAATCAGCTTATTTTGTGTATACTTTATTTTATTGATTAAGTTTGGAATGCTTTTTTTTATTTTTTCAGTAGGATATTTTTCTCCAATAGTACCCGTACATCCAAAAATGATTTCATTTGCTTGAATTTTTTTTGGATTATCTTCATCTTCTATTTGCTTCTTTGAAAGCAATAGTGAAGCTTCATCTGCAATCTCTTTTAGGCCCCTATACCCCAAAGGACCAGTAAAAGCATTCGCATTTCTGGTATTAACAATAAGAGCTTTTATTTGCTTGTTTTTGACATTTAAATTCCATTTAATATTTTCTGAAACTATTTTTGATTTTGTGTAAACAGAAGCATAATTTACTCCGTCTCTAAAGTAAAACATAACCAAATCATCTCTTGCTGTTTTATATAAATTTGCACAAACTGTAGATATTGAAATACCATCAATATGCTCTAAATCCTGAAAGTCATTCATTTTTATCTTTGAAGAATGGGACTCTATAAAGTTTTTAAGGTTTATTACCATGCTATTTAAAATATTTATTTAATACTTATATTAAAAGTTATAACTAACTATATATCAAAAAAATGAAATGCTTAATCCTTTAAATTTCCTTTCTAAATTCATTAAATCAAGCAACCAAAAAGAACTTGATAGAATTAATAAAATTGTTGATCAAGTCAATTCATATGAGGCTGTAATTAAAGAATTTACTAATGAAGATTTTCCTAAAAAAACAATAGAACTCAAAAAAAAACTTGGTGAAGGAAAAAGCATTGATGATTTATTGCCTGAAGCTTTTGCACTTGTAAGAGAAGCCTCAAAAAGAACTAGAAATGAGAGACATTATGACGTTCAAATAATAGGTGGTGTTGTTCTTCATGAAGGAAAAATTGCAGAAATGAGAACTGGTGAAGGAAAAACCCTTACCATAAGTTTAGCTGCCTATTTAAATGCTTTACTTGATAAGGGTGTTCATATTGTTACAGTCAATGACTATTTAGCCAAAAGAGATTCTATAGAGATGGGGGAAATTTATAAATTTTTAGGATTAACCTCTGGTTATATAAATAATGATCAAGATGATTATGAAAGAAAAAAAAACTATAGTTTTGATATTACATACGCAACTAATAGTGAGCTAGGGTTTGACTATCTAAGAGATAATATGAAGCTCTCTAATGAACAAATGGTTCAAAGAGGCCATGCTTATACCATTGTAGATGAAATAGATTCTTGTTTAATTGATGAGGCTAGAACTCCATTGGTAATTTCTGGAGCTGCTGAAGATAAAACGGAACAATATCTTGCAATTGATAAATTAGTTACAAAACTAACTCCTGAGCATTATGAAATTGATGAAAAAGATAAAAATATTTTACTTACAAATGAAGGTATAAATAATATAGAAAAAATATTTACTAATGCGGGAATCTTAAAAAATAATAATTTTTATGATCCTGAAAACTTAAGCTTAGTTCATCACGTAAATCAATCATTGAGAGCTAATCACCTTTTTGAAAAAGGAAAGGATTATATAGTTAAAGATGAAACATTAAAAATTATTGATGAACTTACTGGAAGAATCTTAGAGGGAAGAAGGTTTGGGGATGGACTTCATCAAGCTCTAGAGGCGAAAGAAAGAATAGACATACAGGCTGAAAACCAAACTCTTGCATCTATAACATATCAAAATTATTTTAAACTTTATGATAAGATTTCTGGATGTACAGGAACTGCTGCAACCGAGTCTCAAGAATTTTATGAAATATACAATTTAATTGTTGTTATAATTCCTACCAATAAACAGATGATTAGAAAGGACTGGAATGATCAAATTTTCAGAACTGAAGAAGAAAAAAATATAGCTATAATCAAAAAAGTTATTGAATGTCACAAACAAGGGCAACCAATTTTAGTTTTTACTTCGAGTATTAACAAATCTGAAATTTATTCAAAACTATTAAGTAATGAGAAAATAAAGCATGTTGTTTTAAATGCAAAAAATCATGAAAATGAAGCTGAAATCATTGCAAATGCAGGAAAAATTAACTCAGTAATAATTACAACAAGTATTTCAGGGAGAGGAGTTGACATACAACTTGGTGGGAAAAGAGGCAGTCAACCTGATGAAGAGCTCTCAGTTAATAAGAATAAAATAAAATCATTAGGTGGATTGTATGTGATTGGAACTGAAAGGATGGAGTCAAGAAGGGTTGATAACCAAGCAAGAGGACGTGCTGGTCGTCAAGGGGATGAAGGAAGTTCAATTTTTTATGTTAGCTTAGAAGATGATCTGATGAGAATTTTTGGTTCAGAATCTATGAATAATATACTTCAAAAACTTGGGTTAAAAGATGGAGAGAGCATTGACCATCCCTGGATTAATAAGGCACTTGAAAGGGCTCAACAAAAAGTTGAGGCAAGAAATTTTGATATAAGAAAAAATTTACTTAAATTTGATGATGTTTTAAATGACCAGAGACACGTAATATTTTCTCAAAGGAATAACGTCATGAGTAGCAAAGAAACTTTTGATTATTCTGATGGATTTTTATTAGAAATTATAAATCATTTAACTGGCTTAAAAACTCAGACGATATCAAAAACCAAAAATAATGAATTCAATAATCAATTAAAAATTTTACTTGGAAAAAGTGTTAATGAAAATGAATTTCAAAACCTGACTAATTCAAATAATATAAGTTTTAAGGAAAAAATTAATTCTAAATTTTTAGAAGCTAGAAATGAAAGAATTAAAATATTAGATAAAGAAAAAGCAAAAGAAATTGAAAAAAGAATTTTACTTCAATGCATTGATTTAAATTGGAAGTCACATATTCAGTACCTTGAACAGTTAAGGCAAGTAATTGGTCTCAGATCTTATGGTCAAAGAGATCCATTAGTTGAATACAAAAAAGAAGCTTTTTATCTTTTTGAAAATTTATTAAATAAACTAAAAATTGATTTTATTACAATTTTAATCAATTTAAAAATAGTACAAGAGACTTCTCAAGAAAAAGAAATTTATAAACCACCTGTGATCGATCCAAAATATATTGGGAAAAAAATGAGTAGAAATGAACCTTGCTTTTGTGGTTCTGGTAAGAAATATAAAAAATGTTGTGGAGCTCTATAAAAAAAATATCAAATAAGACAATAAAGCTATTACAATAATAGAAGTCACTAAATTAATTTTGGACTCAAAAAATTTTCCAATGAATATATTAACTTGGCTCTTTTTTAAACTTAAAGAGCTCAAGTCATCTAATTGACTAACAAACCCTTTAACTCTTCCGATGGTTAAAAATTTATTTTTTCTATGATTGAAGATTTCTTCTCCACTCATATTGTAAAATTCATTTAAATTATCATCAATTGATTTTCTAACATTATCTAGAATCAAATCTTTATCTCTATGAGCCCCACCAACTGGTTCTGGAATAATTTCATCAATTACCTTTAGCTCTAAGAGTTCCTTAGATGATAACTTCATGGCTTTTGCTGCTTCGAGTGTTCTTTTAGGGTCTCTCCATAAAATTGTAGCACACCCCTCTGGAGATATAACTGAGTAAATTGCATTTTCTAACATAATAACTTTATTAGATGATGCTAGTGCTATTGCTCCACCTGAACCACCTTCTCCAATTATAATTGCAAGTGTTGGAACATTTAATGACATGCAACATTCTATAGATTTTGCAATTGCCTCTGCTTGGCCTCTTTCTTCAGCCCCAACACCAGGGTATGCCCCTGGGGTATCTATAAAAGAAATTATTGGAATATTAAATTTGTTTGCAAGCTTCATTAATCTAATAGTTTTTCTATACCCCTCAGGTCTCATCATCCCAAAATTTCTTTCAATTCTAGTTTCAAGACTATCTCCTTTTTCTTGACCTATAACTAAAACTGATTTTTCATTAAATTTAGCAAATCCAGCTAAAACTGATTTATCTTCGCCATAGCATCTATCACCAGATAACGGGATAAAATCTTTGAATAAATTATCAATAAAAAACTTTGCTTTAGGCCTATCCTCATGCCTTGCAACTAATGTAATTTGCCATGGATCAAGATTAGAATAAATTTCTTTAAGTTTATTGTCTATCTCTGCTTGGGACTCTGAAATTTTTTTTGTATCTACTTCTGAAAGTCCATCTTGATTATATGGATCTTTTAGTTTTTCTATTTCAACCTCTAAATCTTTAATATCAGTTTCAAAATTTAAATAATTTTTCATATAAATAATTTAATTATTAATTAATTAGCAAAAAAGGCAATAAAATGTTTTAATTATTTAATATTTGACTTAATTCTATTAAGCAGTAGTCTTCTTTCATATCGGGAGAGACTAATCATATTAGCGCCGAAGGAGCAACCACCCCGGAAACTCTCAGGCAAAAGGACCGAGGATAAACATAACACTCTGGAAAGAGATTTAATCTCGCCGAAGGAGCAAAACTCTCAGGCAAAAATACAGATGGGGTAAAACGGGTGCTATGAAAGAACAATATACAAAAATAAACAACCTATCAGTTTCCAACAAACTACTTAACTTTATTGATGAAGAGCTTCTTAAAAATACAAATATCTCTTCAGAAAAATTTTGGAAAGGTTTTGATAGAGCAGTTCATGAATTGGCTCCAAAAAATAAAAACCTATTAAAAGTGAGAGAAGATTTACAAAAAAAAATAGATGATTGGCATACTAAGAATAAAGGTAATGAAATTAATCTAGAAAAATATAAAAAATTTTTAAAAGAAATTAACTATCTAAAAGAAGTTGGCTCTGATTTTAAAATTAAAACAAGTAATGTTGATGAAGAAATCACTAGCATTGCTGGGCCACAATTAGTAGTTCCCATCATGAATGAGAGATATGCATTGAATGCTGCTAACGCAAGATGGATGAGTTTATATGACAGTTTATATGGCACAGACGTAGTTGAGCAATCTGAAGACAGTGCTTCTCAAAGATATGATCCCCTGAGAGGGGAGATGGTCATAAAATATGGAAGAGATTTTTTGAAAAAATATTTTCCTCTAGAAAGTTTAGAATGGAGTAACATTACAGGGTTTAAAATTAATGATGGGTCTCTAATAGTATTAAAAGATAATATTGAGACATCGCTAAAAAATAAAGCTAAATTTATTGGTCATAGAGGAGAGGCCAATGATCCTTCTGCAATAATTTTAAAAAATAATAACTTGCATATAGAAATTATTATAGATGCAAATGCTTTTAGCGCACAACAAGATTCTGCTAAAATTAGTGACATTATAATTGAAGCAGCAATTTCTACTATTTGTGATAACGAAGATAGTGTTGCTGCTGTTGATGCAGATGACAAAGTTATTTGTTACCGCAATTGGCTTGGCTTAATGAAAGGAAATTTAAAATCAACATTTGAAAAAAATGGAAAAACTTATGAACGCAAATTAAATCCTGACAGGAGCTATGTTTCTAAAGATGGAAAAGGATTAAAATTACATGGAAGAAGTTTATTACTTGTAAGAAATGTTGGACACCTTATGACTAACCCAGCAATAACTTTAAAAGATGGTTCTGAAATACCAGAAGGTATTATGGATGCTTTTATAACTTCTGCCGCATGTCTTCATGATTTAAACAAAAGAGGTAATTCCAGAAGTGGGTCTATTTATATTGTTAAACCTAAAATGCATGGTCCCGATGAAACCTCATTTACAGATTTAATTTTCACTAAAGTTGAGGAAGTTTTAGAATTAGAAAAATATACATGTAAAATTGGTATTATGGACGAAGAAAGAAGAACTTCTGCTAACTTAAAAGAATGTATTAGAACTCTTCAAAATAGGGTATTTTTTATCAATACTGGATTTTTAGATCGAACTGGTGATGAAATGCACACCTCAATGGAAGCTGGCCCTATGATTAAAAAAGGAGATATGAAATCTTCTAAATGGATTGGGGCATATGAAAATAATAATGTTGATGTAGGTCTTCAATGTGGATTTTCTGGTAAGGCCCAAATTGGTAAAGGAATGTGGGCTATGCCAGACAAAATGAAAGAAATGATGGAACAAAAAACTGCACATCTAAAAGCTGGTGCAAATTGTGCTTGGGTTCCTTCGCCTACTGCAGCTGCACTTCATGCACTTCACTATCATGAAATAAATATTTTTGAAAAACAAAAAGAATTACAAAAAAGAGTACCAGCAAAATTAGATGATCTTTTAACAATACCTGTAGCTGACAGACCTAATTGGTCTATTGAAGAAATTAATTCTGAAATTTCTAACTCTGCACAAACACTTCTAGGTTATGTGGTGAGATGGATTGATCAAGGAGTGGGTTGCTCTAAAGTACCAGATATTAATAACGTTGGATTAATGGAGGATAGAGCCACTTTAAGAATTTCTTCTCAACACATAGCTAATTGGATACATCATGGAATTTGCACAAGTAAACAAGTCTTAGAAATTATGAAAAAAATGGCAAAAATTGTTGACAAACAAAATAATAGTGACAAATTATATCAAAATATGTCTCCAAATTTTGATAAGTCAATAGCTTTCAAAGCAGCATGTGATTTAGTATTTCATGGTAGGTCTCAACCTTCTGGATATACAGAACCTTTATTACATTTAAATAGGCTAATTAAGAAAAACTAATCAGAATACGTTTTAATTCCAGTTCTGTTTTTAAAAGCTGAATATAAAGTTCCATCATCTAAACTTTCTATTTCACCACCAACGGGCAAGCCTTGTGCAAGTTTTGTAATTTTTGCATTTGTTTTTTTAAGACTATCTTGGATATAGTAAGCTGTAGTTTGACCTTCAACAGTTGCACTTGTTGCTAAAATAACTTCTTCAATATTTTCTTTAATAACTCTTTCAACCAATGAATTGATTAAAAGATCTTCTTTTCTTTGACCATAAGATGAAATTGTTCCACCAAGAATGTGAAAGTATCCTTTGAAAATATTTGAATTTTCTATTGACCACTGGTCTGCAATATCTTCAACTACACATATTTTGTTATATTTCTCTTTTGTGTTTTCACAGTTATTACAACCTAAAGAATTAGATTTTAAAGTACCACAAAACTGACATCTAATAACGTTTTTATAAACTTGAGCAAGTGTGTTAGCCATTGGCTTAACTAACTCATCCCTGTTGTTAATAAGCTTTAATACAATTCTTTTTGCAGATTTTGGTCCTAGACCGGGGAGTTTTGCAATTAATTTAATTAACTCTTCTATTTCATTAATATTTTGCATCTAATTAAAGTGGCCATTTAAAACCGGGAATACCAAATCCACTAGTAGACTTTGAGATTTCTTCAGATGTTTTTGATTTTAATTCAGATTTTGCATTATTGTGAGCTGCTACTATTAAGTCCTCAATTATAACCTTATCTTCTTTCATCACTTCATCTGATAAATTTATTTTAATCATTTCATTTTCTCCATTTAACGTAACTTTTATAGAGTTGGAGCCCGATGTTCCTTCAACTTGGATATTCTTAATTTTCTCCTGACTCTCTTTCATCTTTAATTCTAATTCTTTAGCCTTATCTAAAATTTTTGTAAAATCAGTCATTCTTATTTTCTCTTTCATTGGGATTAACATCAACTAGTTCGGCATCTGGAAATTTATCTAAAATATTCTGATAAATTAAAGAATTTTTTACATTATCTATTAACTCTTTTTTTAAGTTTACTTCCTTTTCTTTTTTTGATGGCTGACCTTTGGTTTTACTAAGTGTTATTATCCATCTATTATTCGTCCATTCATAAAGCTTTAAAGATAAATCTTTAATAAAATCTTTATCTAAATCTTCATTAAATGAAATTTCAATTCTTTGATCTTCGAAACTTACAAGGTTGACATTTTTTTCTAATTCATACTTTAGTTTGATTTCTTTTCTAAAAGAACACACTTCTAGTAAATCATCAAAAGAATTTATAACATTACTCTGTGCTTCAGCTTTTTTATTGTCTTTCAGTTTTACATTCTTCTCTTGGACAATATTTTTCATCTGACCAATTGTTTCGGCTGTATTTTTTATTCCCAATAAGTCTTCATCATCTTTTTTTTGTGAAAGAGATGTTTGGAAAGCACCTTCATTTGTGTGTTGTGAACCTTCATAAATTGTATCGGATGTATTCTTGATACTTTTCAGATGAATTAATCTAATTAAAAACATTTCCATTGATAGATGTTGATTAGAAACAATGTCAAGCTCCTCTAACACCTTAATAGTAAACTGCCAAAATAATATTAAAGTTTCATTATCAATTTTTTCAGAAATTGATTTAATTCTATTAAACTCCTCATCATTTAAAGAAAAATTTGTACCATCTATATTTAATGACTCTATATTTTTAAAATAATATAAAAGTTCTAAAAAATCATTTATAAAAATCTTAGGTTCAACTCCTTGGTTATATATCTCTCTATAAGTATTTAAAACTTCTGTTTCTTTACCTTTAAATATAAGCTCAAATAAATTTATTAATTGAGATTTGTCAAAGTAACCAAATATTTTTTGTACAGAAATTAAATCTAACTCTTTATGCTTATCTAATGTAAGTAATGCTCTATCTAGTAATGATAAAGCGTCCCTAACTGACCCCTCAGAAATCTTAACAATTAGTTTAAGTGCATCATCAGATGCATTGCCATTTTCTTTGTCCTTAATTTTTTTTATGAAATTAAACAATTCTAAAGATTTAATCCTTGATAAATCAAATCTTTGACATCGAGAAACAACAGTTATTGGAATTTTTTTTATTTCTGTGGTTGCAAAAATAAATTTTAAATATTCTGGTGGCTCTTCTAAAGTTTTTAGCAATGCATTAAATGCCTGCTTACTAAGCATATGAACTTCATCAATAATAAATATTTTATATTTAGCTGTAGTTGGACCATATCTGGAAAATTCAATAAGGTCTCTTATATCGTCTACACCAGTTTTGCTTGCTGCATCCATTTCCAATACATCAATATGATTTGAATTTGAAATAGCTATACAATTTTCACAAAGATCATCTTTGCAAAGATTATCAATGCCATTTAAACAATTTAAAGATTTAGCAACTATTCTTGCCGTGGTAGTTTTTCCAATACCTCTAATTCCAGTGAAAAGATAAGCATTAGGTACTTTATTTGCTTTAATCGAATTAGATATTGTTTCAGCAACTACATCTTGACCTATGAGATCCTCAAATGTTTGAGGTCTATATTTTAAAGCTAAAACTTTTGTATTTCTATTCATTTTTATTAGGAGACTAGAACCTGAAAAAACTGTCTCTACGATTGCTTCCGTTAAGATCTGGTCGGGTTCAAGCAGCATTCACCTCTAGCCTCCAACACTATTATAACAGTAATGTTTTCTAATCTACAAGAAAAGTTTCTAGATTATTTTTCTCTAAATTTATCAGCCTCAAAAACACCTAACACGTGAAAATCTTGGCAATGAAGTCCTAATTCCTCGAGAGATTTTTGAACTTTAGAATCTTCTATGTGGCCATCTAAATCACACAAGAAAAAGTATGATTCAAATGAATTTTGTTCAGGATAGCTCTGAAGTTTTGTAAGATTAACACCATTAATCGCAAAACCTCCCAGGGATTGATAAAGCGCTGCGGGTTTGCTTTTTAATTTAAACAAAAAAGATGTTATATATTTTTTATCTAAAAATTCTGGTTGTACTACTTTTTTTCCCATAACTAAAAATCTTGTTACATTACCTTTTTCATTTTCAATATTGGCTGCAAGTATTTTAAGTTTATAAATTTTTGCACTTAATGAAGAAGCAATAGCTGCCTCACT
This sequence comes from Candidatus Pelagibacter sp. Uisw_134_02, assembly GCF_047720265.1. Lineage (GTDB taxonomy): Bacteria > Pseudomonadota > Alphaproteobacteria > Pelagibacterales > Pelagibacteraceae > Pelagibacter. Next base: position 104,531 of record NZ_CP159813.1, on the reverse strand, counting down.
TTTAATTTTATTTTTTGATATTGCTTCAGCAGAACCGGCAGTATCAGCTCTAACATGCTCTTTTAAACTATTTTTTTTAATAAAATTAGAGCATTGAGACAGACCTTGGGTATGTGAAAAAACATCTTTAATATCTTTCAAGCTAGCTCCTAGTTGTCCAAGTAAATTATGTTCAATTTTTTGAAAATGTTCTGTGTAAATATTTAATCTATATTTAAAAATTAGATATTCTATTCCTATATTGCCTGTAATTCTATTTGCTTCTGGTATAACTATTTTTGAATCATTCTCAGATGAGGCTCTTAAAAAACATTCATCAAAAGTTTTACATGGAACAATTTCTGCATCAGGTTCAATTTCAAGTGCTGCTAAATGTGAATATGCCCCAAAGGTTCCTTGAATATAAATTTTGCTCATTTTATGTTTTATATTCCATAATTTTTTTTATAGCCAGATAATCTTCTTCAGTATCAACACCTATAGGAGAGGACTTTGCGAGAGCTACATTGATTTTTAATTTGTTATCTAATGCTCTCAATTGTTCTAATTTATTTATTTTTTCATTATTTGTTTGATTCAAACTAACAAACTTTTTTAATGTACTTACTTTGTATAAATAAATACCAATATGATGATAAATATTTTGACTTTCTGTTGACAAATTATCTCTAGTAAAATTTAATGCTGTTGGAAAATTATTTTTTTCTAATTTTTTATTTGTGATAACCTTAACTACATTTTTGTTATTCAACATTTTATCATCTTGTATCTTTGCTGCTAATGTACCCAATTCAACTTGTTGATTAATCATAAAATTGTTTAAATTAATAATATCATCTTTATCAATATTAGGTTCATCTCCTTGTAAATTTAATATGTAATCAATATTTTTAATATTCAGCTTTTCATAAGCTTCAAAAATTCTATCTGTGCCTGTTTTATGGTTTTTATTTGTTAAAATTGCTTTACCATTATTTTTTAGAACATCTTTTAATATCTCCTGATCATCAGTTGCAACCACAACTTCACCAATGTTAGCTTCTTCTGCTCTTTTAAAGACATGAGAAATAATCGATAAATTATTAATTTTTAGAAGTGGTTTGCCTGGAAGCCTGGTCGCTGCCATTCTTGATGGTATTAATATTAGTGTTTTTGTCATTATAAAATTACCAACTTTATGCGTCTAACAGACGCGAAATTATAAAATTAAAAATTAAGTATTTTTTTAATTATCATGTTATATGTCCAAAATAATTATAATTAAATGGATTCGTTCGAAGTAAATAAAATTATTGCTGCAATTTTAATGGTTGCACTACTTGTAATTGGTTTGGGAAAAATTGCCGATGGCGTTTTTCATGTAAACAAACCCAAAAACCCAGGATATCAAGTTGAAGTTGAAAGCCAATTAACTTCAAATACATCTCAAGCAGCTGAAATAGTTGAAAAAGTTGATATCGCTGCAATTATGTCACTAGGTGATGTGGCTAGTGGGGAAAAAATTTTTAAAAAATGTGCAGCATGTCACTCAATAAATAAAGGTGGTAAAAACAAAATCGGTCCAGCATTATACAATGTTGTTGGCAGAGCTGTTGGTGGAGTGGATGATTATAAATACTCTAAAACTTTAGCTTCATACGATAAAGATTGGACATTTGAAGAGTTAAATGGATTTTTACAAAAACCTGCCACCTATTTAAAAGGAACTAAAATGTCTTATGCTGGTTTGAGAAAAGAGAAAGACAGAGCGTCTATAATAAAATACCTAAATCAGAACAGTGATAGTCCTAAGCTACTACCTTAATTTACCAAAACAATATAACAAAATACTTTTTTGAACATGTACTCTATTAAGTGCCTGTAACCATACTTTTGAATTTTTTCCTAAAAAAACTTTACTTGAGACCTCTGTTCCTCTTGGCAAGCAGTGCAAAAAAGTTGTGTCTCTTTTTGCAAAACTCATTAATTTAGAATTAATTTGAAAATTTTTAAAATCTTTAATTTTTTTAGATTTATTAGCTTTATCATTTAATGAGATAACTTTATCTGAAAAAATAACATCAGCATTTTTTACTGCTTTTTTGGCATCATTATAAATATTGATTTTTCCTTTATTTTTTTTTACCCAATCAAGTACAAATTTTTTTGGTTTATAATTTTTAGGGCAACCAATATTTAATCTAAAAGAAAACTTAACTGATGCAGCTATCAAACTATTGAGAACATTGTTTGTGTCTCCAATCCAACAAATATTTAATTTTGAAATAGATTTTTTTTTAATTTCTTCAACTGTAAGAATATCTGATAAAACTTGTGTTGGGTGTGATGATGGGCTTAACCCATTGATAATAGGTATTGTTAAATATTTACTAAATTCATCTATTTTTTTGTCACTATCTGTTCTTAACATAAAAGCATCACCGTAAGTTGATAAAATTCTAGCTGTATCGGCTAAACTTTCACCTCCTTTTCCAAGGTGCAGTTCATTTGCTTTAAGTGTTATAGTTCCTCCTCCCAATTGTTTTATTGCAAGGTAAAAACTTAATCTTGTTCTTAAGCTTGCTTTTTCAAACATTTGAATAAGTAGTTTTCCTTTTAAAGGATTGTCTTTATCAATATCAAGAGTATTAAAATTTTTTCTTTTATTTTTTCTCTTCTTTGCATTATTTACAATTTTTCTAAGATCTTTTGATGGTATATCCTTTAATGTAATAAAATGGTTCATCTTATTTGTGAATTAAACAAACTTTTTTAATAATTTTTATAGCTATATCTATTTCTTGTTTTTTAACATTAAGTGGAGGCAGTATTCTTATAACATTCTCAGCAGCTCTGATTGTCAATAAATTATTATCTATTAGTTTTTGAATAAATTTTGTTTGATCATTGTGTAACTGTAGTCCAATTAATAAACCAACACCTCTTACTTCTTTAATAATCTGTGGAAACTCAATTTTTAATTTGTTTAACTCAGAATGAAAGTATTTTGATATTTTTTTTACATTAGTAAGAAATCCTTTTTGAAATATTTGATCTAAAACTGCATTTCCAACAGACATTGCTAATGGATTTCCCCCAAATGTTGAACCATGAGTTCCAGCTGTCATTCCAGATGCCACTCTTTTATTCATTAAAACTGCGCCAAGTGGAAAACCACCTCCAATACCTTTTGCTATTGGAACAATATCAGGTTTAACATTTGAATTTTCAAAGGCAAAAAAATTTCCAGATCTACCTATTCCACTTTGAACTTCATCCAAAATTAGTAAAATTTTCTTCTCATTACAAATTTTTCTTAATCCTTTTAGGCACCAATCTGGAATAACTTTAATTCCACCTTCTCCCATAATCGTCTCGACCATAATCGCAGCTGTTTTGTTTGTTATAGATCTTTTTAATGACTTATGATCACCAAATTCAAAGTGATCGAATCCATCTACTTTCGGCCCAAACCCCTCTATCATTTTTTTTGACCCACTAGCATAAATTGCAGCTAATGTTCTTCCATGAAATGAATTTTTAACACAGAGAATCCTATTTTTTTTTGGCTGTCCTATTGAATAAAAATATCTTCTTGCAACTTTAATTGCTGCTTCTGTTGCTTCTGTTCCACTATTTTGAAAAATAATATAATCTGCAAAAGTTTTTTTAGCCAGTCTTTTCGCTAACTTTTCACCTTCAGGAATTATAAATGCATTTGAGACATGCCAAAGTTTTTTTGATTGTTTGTTGATTGCTTTTACCAGGTGTTGATTAGCGTGTCCTAAAGAGTTTACTGCAATTCCTTGAACAAAATCTAAATATTTTTTGCCATTAGTTGAATAAAGAAAGCTTCCTTTCCCATATTTAAACGAAATTTTTCTTCTATTGTAATTTTTTGCTAAAGCGCTCATATCTTAAGACTTTATTTTATAACCCTTTTTGTAAAGAAGAAAAGCCAAACACCACGTTACTATACTTAAAGCTGATAAATAAATTAATCCTACGCTTATTGACCCATCTGACTTTCCTAAAAACCCATATCTAAATCCATCAATCATATAAAAGAATGGATTGATATTGCTAATAATTTGAAAAAAATTAGGGAGTTTATCAATAGAATAAAATACTCCAGATAAAAAACTTAATGGCGTAATAACAAAGTTGGTGACGGTTGCAGTGTGATCAAATTTTTCAGCCCAAAGTCCAGCAATAAAACCTAAGCTTCCTAATATAAAAGCGCTTAAAAAACCAAAAATAAAAATAAATAAAATATTATTTAATGGGATGTCGACAAAAATTGAAAAAACACCTATTGAAATTATTGCAATTAAAAAACTTCTTGTGAGAGCTGCTAATATTATTGCCATTGTAACTTCAAGTGCTGATAAAGGAGCATAAAGCATATCAACAATATTTCCTTGAATTTTTCCTATCATGAGTGATGACACAGAATGACTAAATGATTGAGTTAAAATACTCATTGCAATTAAACCTGGTGCTAAAAAACTCATAAAGGAAAAACCAAGAACATCTCCCCTATTATTTCCTAAAGCCAAGGATAAAACTGATAAAAATAATAAACTTGATACAAGTGGAGATAGTAATGTTTGTTGCCAAACTGCAATAAACCTATTGCACTCTTTAAACCATAAACTTTTAAATCCAATCCAGTTTATAAAACCAAATCTTTTTACGTTTATTTGATATTTTTTATTCAATTCAACCATGAGTAATCATATATAAAATTTTAAAAAGGTTGTGTACAAAACAAAAATAGTTATTGTTTTTTTTTTTTACTTGTGTGATCTGTATATAGTTATTAATATTAATTAACACACAAAATATAGATCATGAGCTGGAACGAAGAAAAAGTTGCAAAATTAAAAGAACTCTGGGGAAAAGGAAACACAGCAAGTCAAATTGCTGAAATAATTGGTGGTATAAGCAGAAATGCAGTTATTGGAAAAGCACATAGATTAAATTTGTCATCAAAAATTAAAACTCGAAACGCTTCAACTAGTCAAGATTTTAATAACAACTCTGAAGCGAATAATTCAAAACATAAAAGAAGTAGAAAAAGTAAGTTTCAATCGTTAATTATTGAGAAAGATTTTGAGCCAGAAAATCCAAAAAAATTAGAAGAATTAGATGAAAGCTCTTGTAAATGGCCTGTTGGACATCCAGAAGAAGAAACTTTTTACTTCTGTGGAAGATCTTCATTAAAAGATTTTTCATATTGCAAACTTCATTTACTTTATGCGTACCAGCCAAAAGGGAAAAAAGAAGATATAACTAACGACAAAGAAGAAGCCTCACAATATATTGAGAAAAAAATTAATACTGCCTAATATAATATAATTTTTTAAATTTCTTTTTTTTATTTTTTTCTTCTAGGCCTATAATTAGTGATTTTATAATTAAATAAATTAAAAATAATAAAATTAAAAATACCAAAACATAAATAATATTAATTATCCTAAAAAAGTTATATGATTTTAAAATGAAAATTTCTATCAAGAATTATTAGAGCTATATTTTTTTGTAGAAAATTGGCCACCTTCTCTCCACATATAACAATATTTTTCAACTTCTTGATCAAATGTCCTTGTGCTTGGTACTCCTATATCAGAATTGGTTTGATATTTATTTGATAAAACATTGTCGTATTTTAAAAGTATTAGTTGATCTACTGTCATTAATGGCTTTGGAAATAATTGAAAAAACTTTGCTGAGAGATTTGCAGCAAACAAAGGTAGAGGTATGAGTAACCTACTTTTACCAATCAATACTAATAATTTTATTAAAATTTCTTTTAGAGAAATAATGTCTGGTCCTATACATTCAATTATTTTAGATTGGATATTTTTAGAAATAACATAATAAATAATATCTGTTAAATCAGAACAATGAATTGGGGTAAATTTAGTGGCTCCATTATAATAAAGTGGAAAGAATGGAAGTTTGCTTAATAAAGTCATAAAATTTGTAGTAAAGTTATCATCAACTGAATAAACAACTGATGGTCTTAATATTGTAGCCAAGGGAAAGTTTTTTTGAATCTTTGACTCACCTTCTAATTTACTTTTTGCATATTCGGAATCTATGGCTCTACTGATACCAAGAGCAGATAAGTGAATAAACTGCTGAACCTTATACTCCTTACAAAGTTTAGATAAAATAGATGGAAAAATAGAGTGAATATTTTCAAAAGTATTTCCTTTTCCACTTTCATACAAAATACCAATTAAATTAATACAAACATCAGTTTGAGCAAATAATTTTCTAATTCTATTTTCATCAAATATGTTGGCTTCAACTATATCTATATAGCCAGCATTAGCCTGGGTTTTTATTACATATCCCTTTTGATGCAGATTTCTTGTAACCACTGTTACTTTGTAATTATTTTTAGTAAGCTTTCTGATTAAATGCCGACCTATTTGACCGCTACCACCAAAAATTAGACAATTTTTTGCTTTCATATATATATAATTAAAAATGAATATTGATATTAAACTTCACAAGAATGATCTACCAGAAGATTTAGAATTAGGCAATATTATAGCGGTGGATGGGGAATTTATGGGTCTTAATGTTAAGCGTGATCCTTTGTGTCTTATTCAAATATCAACTGGTAATTCTGATGCTCATATTGTTCAACTAGATAGAAAAAACTACTATGCCCCAAATTTGAATAAACTTCTTTCAAGTGAATCAGTAACAAAAATATTTCATTATGGAAGAGCAGATATAGCTCACATCAAATACTATTTAAAAACAGATACAAAAAATATTCTAGATACTAAAATTGCTTCAAAACTAGCTAGATCTTATTCTGACAGTCATTCTCTTAAAACTTTAATTAAAGAATTTATAAACATTGATGTTAGTAAACAATTTCAGAGCTCAGATTTTGGTGGTGAATTATCACCAGCTCAACTCAAATACTGTGCAAACGATGTTGTTTATCTTCATAAAATTCATGAAGAGCTAAATAAAATTCTTGTAAGAGAAAAACGAATTGATTTATACTTTGAATGTTTAAAATTCGTGAAGACTAGAGTTGACCTTGATTTAGCTTTATTTAAAGACGATATATGGGCTCATTAAATGAAAAAAAAAGATTATAAAAAAATCGCAAAAAATGTAATTGAGCTGGAAATTAAAGCTCTAAAAAAATTAAAAAATTCAATTAATAATTCTTTTAACAAGGCTGTTGAGGCAATATCAAAATGCCAATCTAAAGTAATTCTATGTGGAGTTGGTAAGAGTGGATTAATAGCAGCTAAAATTTCAGCAACACTTTCATCTGTTGGAACTCCTTCATTTTCTCTTTCTGCGAGTGATTGTTCTCATGGTGATCTTGGTAGTATTTCTAAAAAAGATGTTTTAATTTTAATAAGTTATTCTGGCTCTACTGAAGAGTTAAAGAATATTATTAAATATGCCAATAGAAATAAAATTTTATTGATTGGTATAATGTCTAGAAAAAATTCTATATTATACAAAGCATCAGATATTAAGCTTCTTATACCAGAAGTTACAGAGGCTGGACTTGGCATTGTGCCAACATCAAGCACAATAAACCAATTGTGTATTGGAGATGCTTTATCTGTTGCAACAATGAATGAAAAAAAGATAAACAAAAAAGATTTTAAAAAATATCACCCTTCGGGTAGTTTGGGAGTAAAACTTAAAACTGTTGAAGACATAATGTTAACTAAAAATAAGATTCCTTTTATCAATGAAAATTCTAAAATGAAAAATGCACTAAAGATTATAACATCAAAAAAATTAGGAACTTTAGTGGTAAGAAATGCTAAAGGAAATACAACTGGAATTATTACAGATGGACAAATAAGAAGATTTTCACAAATAAATCAGGGTTTGCATTCTTTGCAGGTAAAAACTGTTATGACTAAAAAACCTATAAATGTTGAAAAAGATACTTTGGCAATCAAGGCGCTTTCAATAATGAATGAAAATAAAATTACAAGTTTGTGTATAAACAGTCCTAAAAATAAAACTATTGGTATTTTGCATATCCACAACTTACTAGAAAATATTACCCAATAAATATTGAATGAATGGAAAAAAAAAATACAGTTATTTCTGTTTCTTTTTTTAATTATTCTATCTTTTGTTTTTTTTAAAAAATATATTTTTCAAAATAATGTTGATTTAGATAATCAAATTAATTTAGAAGAAAATAATGAAATTATAGAAAAATCAAATATAATTTATAACATAGAATATTCATCTATAGATAAAGACGGTAATAATTTTATCATTAAGTCAGAATTGGGAAATATTTCAAATGACAATGCAAATGTAATATCAATGGAAATAGTCGTAGCTACTATAACGTTAAAAAATGAAGGAATTATAAAAATTAATGCAAAAAACGCAATTTACAACAGTAAAACCTTAGATACAAATTTTTTTAACAATGTAATTATGTCTTATGCTGAAAATGAAATTAACTCGGATAATGTTGACTTATTTTTTCAAAAAAACTTAATCTCTATCACCAATAATGTTTTTTATAAAAATTTAAATACCAATCTACGAGCAGATAAAGTACAGATAGATTTAGTTACTAAAGATATAAAAATTTCTATGAAAAATAAAGATGAACATGTTATAATTAAAAGTATAAATTGATGGCAATAATAAAAAAATTTAGAATAAAATCTTTTAAAAATAATAAACCTATAATTAGTTTAGAAAAAATAAGCTTATCATTTGGTAAAAGAAAAATTTTAGACAATATTAGCTTTAAAATAAATAAAGGACAAATCCTAGGATTACTTGGACCTAATGGTGTTGGTAAATCTTCAATATTCAACTTAATAACCGGACTAATTAAACCAGATTATGGATCAATTATAATTGATTCAAAAAAGGTAAATGATTATCCAATTTATTTGAGAACTGTTCAATTTAAAGTTGGGTATGTTCCTCAATATGGTGGTTACTTTCACAACTTAACTCTTCTTGAAAATCTAAAATCGATATCTGAGATTTTAATAAAAAATAAAAAAATTAGAGATGAAAAAATAGACACCTTAATTTCAAATTTTGAACTAGAACCAATTGTAAATGTTAAAGCAAGTCAACTATCTGGTGGTCAAAAAAAACGCCTTGTTATTGCGTTGGCTTTATTGAGTGATCCAAAAATTTTACTTTTAGATGAACCATTTGCAGCTTTAGATGTCTTGACTATTAAAATGTTACAACAAATTATAGTAAATCTTCAAAGTCAGCAAAATATCTCAATATTATTATGTGACCATCAGGCAAGAGATTTACTCTCATGTGTAGATTTTGCACTTGTTATTTCAAATTGTAAGATAATAGCTGCTGGAACTCCTGGAGAATTAGTTAATAATGACGAGGCTAAAAATGCTTATTTTGGAAGCTCCTTCAAAATAAATTAGACAAATCTAAAGCTAAAATTAAATGAAAAATTTGCTATCTATAAATAATAAAATTAATATTTTTAATAAAGTTATTAATGTTGAAGGAGATAAAAGCCTTTCTATAAGATGGGTATTACTTGCTTCACAAGCATCTGGAAAATCTAAAGCATACAATCTATTAATGTCTGAAGATGTGCTTGCTGCAATAAACGGAGTAAAAAAATTAGGTATAGTAGTCAATACAAAAAAAAATTACTGTGAAATAATAGGTAATGGAATTAATGGTTTTAAATATAAAAAAAACCTAACATTAGATGCTAAAAATTCTGGAACATTTGGTAGATTGATGCTTGGTCTATTAATTAAATCATCAAAAAAAATAAAAATGATTGGAGATAAAAGTTTATCTAAAAGAGATTTTTCAAGAATAACTATACCTTTGGAAAAATTTGGAGCTAAATTTTATTATAAAAAAAAAAATAAACTACCCATATTGATTCTTGGTTCAGAATCAACAAAGGGGATTAGATATATTGAAAACAAAGGTTCTGCTCAATGTAAAAGCAGCGTGATGCTTGCAGCAATTAATTCATTTGGAACAACCTTCATTAAGGCAAAAAAGTCAAGAAACCATTCGGAATTACTTTTTAAATATTTGAAGATACCCATCAAAGTAAAAAAGGCAAAAAATTATGACTTTATAAATATTAAAGCACCAAAAAAAATTAAAGCATTTAATTATAAAATTCCTGGAGACATAAGCTCAAGTGCATTTTTTATAGTTCTCACAATACTTACAAAAAGTTCAAAACTTTTAATTAAAGATGTAAATATTAATCCATCAAGAATAGGTGTCATTACTATCTTAAAAAAAATGGGGGCTAAAATATTTCTAAAAAATAAAAGAAATTATAGAGGTGAAAAAATTTCTGATATTTCAATACAAGGTTCTAATAATCTTAAAAGAATAAATTGCCCAGTAAAATTAAATAGTAAGGCAATAGATGAATTTTTAGTTATTTTTCTAGTTGCTGCAAAAGCAAAGGGAACATCTTATTTTAAAGATTTGTCAGAACTTGATCAAAAAGAGAGTCCTAGATTAAAATGGGGATCTAAAATTTTGAATATGATGGGTATAAAAACAAAGCTTACAAAAGATTCAATTAAAATTTATGGACAACCTAATCTAAAAATAACAAAGTCAATAATAATTAAAAATTATTTAAGAGATCATAGAATTTTTATGATGAGCACTATTGCTGCTTTAACTTTTGGTGGAAATTGGAAAATTCATGATAAAGATTCTATAAACACTTCATTTCCATCCTTTTTAAAAATAATAAAAAAAATAGATAATAAATTTTTATGAAATCAAAAAATAGAATTAAAGTTGCGATAGATTCACCTGCTGCTGCAGGTGCGGGTACTCAAGCAAAGTTAATTTCAAAATATTTTAATTTATTTTATTTAGACACTGGTAAAATTTATAGATTAATTGCCAACATTAAATTAACCCAACCCAAAAAATATGGATATAGCTTAATAAAAAAAAGAATGAATAGATTAAACATGAGAGATTTACAGAATAAAAAGTTGTTATCTGATGAGGTTGGAACTGTGGCATCCATGATATCAAAAGATAAAAAAATAAGAAAACTTGTTCATGCTTTTCAAATTAAAAGTGCTTATTTTCCACCTAAAAAATATAACGGCTCTTGTTTAGATGGAAGAGATATTACTTATAAAATAATCCCAGATGCTGAGTTTAAATTTTTTATAACTGCGAATACAAAAACTAGAGCATTAAGGAGATATAAAGAGCTAAAAGGATCAAATAAAAAGATATCATTTAACGACATCTTAAAAAGCATCAAAAAACGGGATAAAAGTGATTATAATAGAAAAATATCACCACTCAAGAAAACTCGAGATTCGATCTTGATTAATACTACAAATTTAACTAAAAGATCATGCTTTTTAAAAATTAAACAAATTATGGATAGGAAACTAAAAGCTTAATGGAAATTTATAAAGATCTTTCAAACCCCGCCTCAAAAGAGTTCGAACAATTACTAAATTCACAGTTTACCAAAACAGCAAACCTTGAAGAAGGAAAAATTATTACAGGTGTAGTAAATAAGGTAACAGATAACTTTGTGTTTCTTGAAGTACCAGGTTTAAAATCTGAGCCTATTCTGGATATTAATGAGTTAAAAAGTATGGGTATGCTTGAGAAAGCAAAAATTGGTGAAAAAATTTCAGTTCTTCTTGAAAGACTTGAGGATAAAAAAGGTGAAGTTTTAGTCTCAGCTTCTAAGGCCCAAAAAATTCAAGGTTGGGATAAGCTTGTTGAAGCTTATGAAAAAAATGAACCCATAATGGGTAAAATTACTGGACGTGTTAAAGGTGGATGCATTGTTGAGCATATAGACACAGGCTCATTAATGTTTTTACCAGGATCACAAATTTCAGATAAACCACTTAAAGACATTACTCATTTAATGAATGAGCCACAAAAATTTGCTCTTATTAAATTAGATAAAGTTAGAGGAAATGCCTGTGTTTCAAGAAGAGAAATTATTTCCTCATTTAAAAAAGAAGACAAAATTAAGATCATTGAAAAATTTAAAGTTGGTGATGTTATAAAAGGTGCTGAAGTAAAAGGTTATAGTTCGTTTGGTTGTTTCTTTAGTGTAAATGGAGAGCTTGATGTTTTAGTACACCTTCAAGAAATATCTTATTCAAGAGTTAATCATCCTGATGAAGTTTTTACAATTGGTGAAAAGCATGACCTGCTAGTTATTTCAGTTGATAAAGAAAAATTGCAAGTTGGTTGTTCTCTGAAGCAACTTTCCCCAGACCCATTCGAAAATATATCAAATTATGTATTAAATAAAATCTACAAAGTTAAAGTAGTTAAGCTAATGGACTTTGGTGCATTTTGTGAACTTGAAAAAGGCTTATCAACTTTATTACACTCAAGTGAATTAAGTTGGACAAAAAAAAATATCTCTTCAAAAAAGATGTTTAAAGTAGGTGATGAAATAAATTGTGTTATCACTGAAATTGACAAGGAAAAAAGAAGGGTTGCAATATCACATCGTTTAACAACTGAAAATCCTTTTGAAACTTTTGAAAATAAATATCCAATTGGTTCAGAAGTTGAGGGTGAAGTTGCCAGCAAAAATGAATACTCTATATTCCTTAAAATTGATGATCTAGATATTGATGCATTTTTACACTGCAATGATCTTACTTACCTAACAAATGCAGAAGAGGAATTAGCTAAATACAAAATTGGTGATAAATTAAAAGTTAAAGTTTTAGAAATAAAAGCAGCTGAACAAAAAGTTAGAGTTGGTTTACGTCAAACTCAACCAGATCCTCTTGATTGGTTTAAAGATAAAAAAGTTAAGCAAGCAATCACTGTGAAGATTATTTCATCTGACAATAAAGGTTTAGTAGTTAGACCTGAAGGATGCGAAATGGATTTTACTATAAAAAAATCTGCTATAGCTATCAATGCTGCTGACGCAAGACCTACTAGATTTACAGGAGGAGAAAGAATAGATTGTGCAGTAGCAGAACTAGATTTAGAAAAAAGAAAAGTTACTTTAAGTATTAAATTACTTGAAGAAATAGAGAGAAAGGATGCTTTAGATAAATATGGTTCTGAAGGATCTGGAAAAAACCTTCCTTTTTCATCACTCTCTGAAGATTTAGAGAAAAAAAAAAAAGAAGACGAATAAAAATTGGCTATTGTAAAATCTAAAATTTTAAAACAACTCGCAAGTAATTATCCAAATTTTTTAAAAAAAGACCTCAAAAAATTCACAAATATAATTCTTAGTGAAATTAAACAAGCTCTCAAGCGTGGAGATCGTGTTGAATTAAGAGGTTTTGGAATTTTTTCAACCAAAACTCAAAAAGCAAGAATATCTAGAAATCCAAAAACAGGGGAAAAGGTTAATACACCTGAAAAAAAAACAATTAACTTTAAAATGGCAAAAGAAATGTTTAAAAAATTAAATAATGGTAAATAAAAATGTTTTTGTAGCTTGTGATACTTCAAACATAAATGAGATAAAAAAAATAATTAACTACACCAAAACTAATAAACTTAAGATAATTCCAAAGTTTGGCTTACAGTTTTTTTATTCAAAAAATGGAAGAGCTTTTCTTCAAAAGTTTAAAAAAGATTATTGGTTAGATCTAAAAATAAATGATATTCCACAGACTGCTTTATCAGCAATAGATAGTTTAAAAGATTTAAAAAGATGTAAATATATTACGGTTCATGTAAGCGGTGGTCTTGAAATGCTTAAGGCTATTACAAAAAAAACTAAAAAAATTAATAAAAATTTGAAAGTATTAGGAGTTACAGTTCTAACAAGTCTTAACAACAAATCACTTAGAGAAATTGGTCACACTAAAACAGTAGAACAATTAGTATTAAAGCAAGCTGGTCTTATAAAAAAATCAGGCGCAGCTGGAATTGTGTGTTCTGCACAAGAGGCAAAAATAGTTAGGAAAAAATACAAAAGCTTATTTATTGTTACACCAGGAATAAGACTACCCGGAGATGATGCAAATGATCAATCTAGAATAATGACTCCTGTTGATGCTTTTAAAAATAAAGTTTCTGGTATTGTAATGGGAAGATCATTAGTAAAAGGTAATATCAAAAATAACATTAAAAGATTAATTAATCATTTAAATCAATGATCCAACCCTGCAAGATTTGTGGGATCTCCGACTCTAAAACTTTAGAGTTTTTAACCTCCCATCCTACCCCACCTAAAATGATAGGGTTTATTTGTAATTGGCCTAAATCAAAAAGATTTGTTGAGCACGAAAAGCTTAAAGAGCTATTAAAAGTTGATAAAAAAAAATCAGAATATGTTGCTGTATTGGTTAAACCTAATGAGGATATATTAGAAAGAATAAAGGATTTACCATTTGATTATTATCAACTTTATGATTGCACACCTGCTGAAGTTAAATCAATTAAAGAAAAATATAATACAAAGATTATCGTTGCGATAACTGTAAAGGATCAAAATGATACAGTTAAATATTTAGAATATAATGAGCTTGCAGACATAATATTATTCGATAGCAAAGGTTATGAAAAAAGTATGTCCTTTGATCATCAACTAATTAAAAATATTAAAATTAATAAAGAATTGATGCTTGCTGGGAATATTCAAATTGAAGATAACCTTGAAAATTATAAAGAAATAGCAGACATTATAGATATTTCTGGAGGTCTAGAAACATCTGGATTAAAAGATATTTCAAAAATAAATATTTTTTTAAACAAAATTAAACTAATTAACAATGAAGCTTAAAAAAAAAATTCCTTTAATTGATCAGCATAATAAAAATGGATTTTGGGGTGGTAAATTTGGTGGTAATTTTATACCTGAAACTTTAAAAAAGCCCATCGAGGACTTAACTGAACTTTTTGAAAAACTTAGATACGATAAGAAATTCCTTAAAGAAAGAGACTATTATTTTAAAAACTACATAGGTTCTCCTACTTCATTTATTAAACTTCAAAACCTATCGGATCACTTAGGTGGAGCCCACATATATGCCAAAATGGTGTCAGAGGCGAATGGAGGAGCTCATAAAATCTATAATGCAACAGTTCATTGTCTCATTGCTAAAAAGGCAGGAAAAAAATATGTGGTTGGTGATACTGGTGCTGGCTATGCTGGAAAGATGCTGAGTATGGCTGCTAAAAAGTTTGGCCTTAAGTGTAGGATATTCATGGGTGCAAAAGATATAAAAAGACAAAGGCCTAATGTGAACGCAATGAAAAAAAATGGCGCAGAAGTTGTACCCGTTTATTCAGGAAGCCAAACATTAGTAGATGCTGTTAGTGAGTGCATGCGTTACTGGGTTTCAAATTGTGATAACACCCATATGTGTGTTGGATCAACAGTTGGTCCTAATATATTTGTAAAAATTTGTGGCTGGAGTACAGCTCAAATTTCAAGAGAATTAAAAATTCAAATACAGTCTGAGTTTAAACAAATACCAAGAAAAATTAAACTTATTAACTGTGTAGGTGGGGGAAGTTCAGCTTATGGTTTTTGGAGTGAATTTATTGATTATGATAAAAAACAAATTGAATTAATTGGTGTTGAGGCTGGAGGACCAAAAAATTCAAAACTACATGCTGCACCTTTAACAAATGGAGCTAAACTCGGAATTTTACATGGAGCTGCAGCTTATGTTTGTCAGAATAAAGAAGGGCAAATTAATGATACAGAGTCTATTTCTGCTGGATTAGATTACCCAGGAGTTTCGCCTATTCATTGTTTCTTAAAAGATACTAAAAGAGCAAGATATACTTCTGCAACAGATGAAGATGCTTTAAAAGCTTACCAATTAGTAACTAGACTTGAAAAGATAAGACCTAGTTTAGAGCCTAGTCATGCTTTTGCAGAAGCAATTAAAATTGCACCTAAATTAAGCAAAGATACACTCATTATTTGTAATAGTTGTGGAGACAGTTTAAAAGATAAAGATATTTTAAAGGCAAGATTAGGAAAGTTTAATTAAGATGTCATTAATTAACTCAGCATTTAAAGAAACAAAAAATAAAAAAAGACCTGCTTTACTAACTTACACAGTAGCTGGAGATAATAACAAAAAAAAATCTCTTGAGATATTAAAGTCAATTGCAAAATATGCTGATATTTGTGAGATAGGCTTTCCCCATAACACTCCAATTGCAGATGGTGGACAGATTCAATCAAGTGCTTACAGAGCTTTAAAAAATGGTATTAAAATCAAAGATGTTTTTTCAATAGTCAAAGATTTTAAAAAGTCAAAACAATCTAAGCCTGTAATACTAATGGGTTACTACAATATGATTTATCAATACGGAGATAATAACTTTATAAATATTTGTAAAAAATTTGGAGTAGATGGATTGATTGTTGTTGATCTTCCATATCCTGAAAATAAAAAATTTGCAAAAAAATGTAAGAAAAAAGGCATTAGTTTTATTCAATTGGTGTCTCCTACTACTTCTTCTAGCAGAATAAAAAAAATTATAAAAGACTCTCATGATATGGTTTATTATATCAGTATGCTTTCAACGACGGGTGGTAAACTAAAAGTTTCTTCTAAAAAAATTTTAGAGAGATATCGTAAAATTAAAAATATTAATAAAAATAAAAATATTGTAATTGGTTTTGGAATTACTGAAAAAACAATAGCCTCATTAAAAAAAGCTGATGGATTGGTAGTTGGGAGTGCTTTATGCAAAGAAATAACAAAATCATTAAAAAAGAGACAAAATCCTGTCACAAATGTAACTAATATTGTAAGAAGATTAAGGAATAAAATTATATGAATTGGATAAAAAAAACATTACGTTTTGGTGAAAAAATTAAAACAATTATTAAACAACGTGCAAGTAAAGCTGAGATTGCTAATAGTGATTGGACTTCTTGTTGTAAAGGACCAATTTTAAAAAAAGATTTGGAAGATAATTTGTGGGTTTGTCCATCTTGTAATAAACATCACAGAATAAGTCCACGTCATCGATTTGATGCAATTTTTGGTAAAAATAATTATGAAGTTTTAAAAACACCAATTCCTCAAGATGATCCTTTAAATTGGAGTGATTCAAAAACCTACAAAGAAAGATTAAAAGTTGCCAGAAAAAAAACAGGTATGAATTGTGGTATGATGGTAATCAATACTAACATTCAAAATATAAAAATCACAGCTATTGCATCAGATTTTGATTTTGTGGGTGGATCAATTGGTGCAGCTGAAGGTGAGGCATTTTTATATGGAATCCAACATGCAATAGAAAATGAACAGCCTTTTATAGTTTTTACTTCTGGTGGAGGTATGAGAATGATGGAGTCCTTAATTTCACTTTCACAAATGACTAGGACTACCTTAGCAATTAATGAACTTAAAAAAAATAATCTCCCTTACATTGTTGTACTAACTGATCCAACTGCTGGTGGTATTACAGCATCATATGCAATGTTAGGCGATCTACACTTAGCAGAACCAGGGGCTCTTATAGCTTTTGCAGGAGCAAGAGTAATTCAAGGAACTGTAAGAGAAGAGTTACCAGAAGGCTTTCAAAGAAGTGAGTATGTAGAAAAAACTGGCTTTGTAGATTTAATTGTAGAAAGAAAAGACTTAAGAGAAAAGATTGGTTCATTATTATCAATATTGTTAAAGAAAAATTCTGCTATAAATTCATCAGAAAATGAAACTTCAGAAGACAGTAGAACGCTTACAAAAGCTGCATCCTAAAGAGATCGATCTAAGCCTAGATCGAACTAAAAATCTTTTAGAAAAATTAGGCAATCCTCAAGACCAAATTAATTGCATTTCTGTTGTTGGAACAAATGGAAAATTTTCAACAATCCAAGCACTCTATGCAATTTTAAAAGAAGCAAATTATAAATGTAATATTTATACCAGTCCTCACATTCAAAAAATTAACGAGAGATTTGTCTTTAACAATAAGCCATTAACAGATGATGAATTATCTAATCTATTTTCCGAAATAGAAGAGGCCAATGATCAAACACAAATTACTTTCTTTGAAATTTTAACCGTTGCTTACCTTCATTATGCAAAAAAATATCCAGGAAACATTAACTTAATTGAGGCGGGTCTGTTTCATAGATTTGATGCAACTAATATTTTAAAAAAAAACTTAGCAAGCATTGTAACAGCTATTGGCATTGATCACTTAGATTGGCTTCCAAGTGAGGAGCAAACAGTCGAAAAAATAGTATTTGAAAAAACATCTACTCTATTAAGCTCTAAAATCATTGTTGCAAAGCAAAGCTCAAATGAAATTAGTAAAAGTATTGAAAATACAATTAAAGATAATCCTTCAAAAAAAATAATTTTTAATAAAAATTATAATTTCACATTAAAAGAAAATAATTTTTTTTATTTTGAAGATGAGTTTGGAAGTCTAAAACTTCCAAAGCCTGACCTACTTGGAAAATTTCAGTTAGAAAATGTTTCTACAGCAATCGCAACTGCTAGGCAGTTAACAGATTACAAAATAACAGACGAACATATTAAAAAAAGTATCATTAAAATAGAAAGTATCGCTCGACTTCAAGAATTAAAATCTGGAAAGTTAAAAGATTTAACTAGTAATAATTTATTATTTGTAGATGGATCTCATAATCCACTTGGTGCAAAAGTATTAAATGAATATCTTCAAAGTTTAAATTGTAACAAACATATTATTTTAGGAATGATGGCTAACAAAAACCACAATGAATACATGAGTTACTTTAAAGATATTAAATCATTAACAACAATTGATATTCCTAACCAACCTAATGCAATTAAGGGTAACGAACTTAGAAAAAAAATTAAAAACTTTAAAAATATAAATTATAAAGACTCAATTAAAAAAGCAATCACCTCAATTGATCTACAAAAAAATGATATTATTTTGATTACAGGTTCTTTATATCTTGCAGGAGAAATTTTAAATTTAAATTAGATACCTTTATCTAAAAATTCTTTAACTTTAGCTTCACCTGGATTTCCAACTAGTCTATCAACTTCTACACCTTTTTTAAAAATTATTGTTGAAGGAACACCACGTACACCCATAGAGCTACCTAAATTTAGAGCTCCATCTTCAATATCTGCATAATAAAAATTAGCTTTATTTATATATTGATCTGAAAGTGCAGACATCACTGGTTTTAAACTTTGGCAAGGAGCACACCAAGTGGCAGAAAATTGAATTACACAAGTGTCTTCATTTTTAATTTTATTTTCCCAGTTTTCATCTTTAAAATCTATAAGCATAATTCCTATATAAATTTTTATTCTATTTATTCAATATGTAAAAAAAGGTTTTTTAAGTTAATTCACAGATAAGAGTTATGCTTGCTCATATTTCTTTTGAATACCTTCAACAAACTCATTAATTTCGTCTAAAAACTTGAGCTTTTTCTCATCTTTTTCGTTGGTATATCTATCTCTTAGATTATCACACTCAAAATAAAACTCTTTGCAAGTCCACCATTTTTCTTTTTCATCACTTAATATTCTTTCAGCTATTCCACGTTTAATAGTCTTAAACATATCAGCAGGCAGCGTCTCTGGTGATTCTTGATATATTATCTTTTTTCCAAAGCTTACCATTCTCTCATCTTCAAATTTGTCCAATAAAATTAATTTATCCTTCCAAGAAGCTGCGTGCCATTTTGGAAATAAAGCTGTGTCTTTTTGAGGTGTAAATTTCTTATAAATTGTCTCTTCTGCTAATAAATCAACTTGCGAATCAAATTGTGCTTTTTCTTCGGCAGTTTCTCGTAATGCCGTTAAAACATTTTGAGAAAATTTTTCATTACTATTTACTAATTTTGCACGCTCTTTAATTAGATCAGGATCAAGATTACTATATGGTTCAACTTGTAGTCCATAACTTGCATCTAAAATTATAGGAGCTTTGTTTGATCGTATAGTTCTTAAAAACTTTAATTTTTTAATAGCACTTTTAAGTTCAGAAATTGACATATCAAATAATGGGATTGGATCAATTTTAAGATCAAAAGCTTGGCCCCACTGATAGATTGGGTGAATACAATGTTTTGGGTGAAGTGGTGCAACTACAAATCTATAATTTTTACCAAAATGATATTCAGCTAATGTAAACATTTTTTCAGTTTTAAATATTGTTTCGGTATCACTTTTATTTGCTGTTCTTAGAAATGTAGCCCATGTTTGAGGTTGATTTTTTTTAATTAATCCTAAAACTTTAACAGTTAATTCTGCATCAAATAAAGCTGAGTGAGCTCCACTTGATTCAAACCCATTCATTCTAGCTAACGACTCTAGTTTCATGACCGCATTACCTTTTGCATTTATTTCAGTTTTTACAACACTTTCATCAACTGCATGTGCACCTCTTGCAATGTTTAAACCATCATGTCTTTTATTAGGAGTTGCGTTAGTGATATATGGATATCTAATTCCTCTAAAAAATTCGTTTCTTATCATTTCATCATCAAAGCCAATATTTGACCAACCCATGAACATTGCAGGGCTCCATTTTTTAAATATAGCTTCTAATTGAGATAACATTTGGTAGTGACTTAAATTGCCTTTAGTTAATAAATCAACACTAGTTTTGTTGACTATTAAAGCCATTGCTTGAGGAACTTCTCCTTCTGGCAATCTACATCTAAAATTAAAACGATCTAATTCTTTAAAATTTGGGTCAACTAAAATACCACCTACTTCGATAATACTTCCCCATGAAGTATTGGCACTACTAGATTCAATGTCCCATATTGCTAAATTCATATTAGTTCATATTTCGTTGATGATAGTATTGTTCTACTTTTTCTAAAAACTTGTTTTGGTATTCTTCTAGTTTTTCACCTTGAATTCTAAAGTCTTGGAATAAATTATCTACAGTACAAAGTAAAACAATTCCTTGGGTTATTTTTGAATTATGGACAACGTTATGAGCTAATGAATATGCACCTAATTGAAGATAATAATCCTCAATCCACTCTTCTTTTTTCGGTTTATTGGATTGTTTAAAATCAATGATAGTTTCTTGCCCTTCATACACACCTACTGCATCACACGTTCCTGCGTATTTGCCTGGATAATATAATGTTGCTTCAGTACCATAAATTTCTGACAATTTTCCTTTAATACCTTGCTCGATAATTTCATCTGCCATTTTTTTGGATTTGCTAGCCTCTTCTTCTAATAACTCTAAATTTAATTGACCTAATAAATATTTTTCTAAGTGGGAATGCATTGATGTACCTCTGCTTGAAGCATCATTTTTAATTCTATTCGCTTCAGCAGTGCCCACTCTTGCCTTCCAATTTGCAAGGGATGCCTTTTTTTCTTCACTTTGTGTTGCTTGTAATATGCTAGTTACTGATGGAAGCTTTTCTTGATTTACAGCATACATTCTTGAACCACTCACCATAGATCTCATAGATTTTGGGTAAGAAAATTTATCATTCCACTTCATATCTTTTAATTATTTATACTATTTAGGCTTACTTGCACTTATAAAATAAGCTATTAATTGTATAAATATGGAATCAATACTTGGTGTTATTGTAGGTTTTGGAATTTTTGGAATTTTTTGGTTTTTTGCTTTGAAGCCCAAAAAGAAAGATTCGTCTAATGATGAATTAGACTTAACAAAAGACCAGTTAAAATCTGCAGAAATAAATTTAGCAACAAAAGATGCTGAGGTAATAGCCGCCCAAAAAGCTGAAGTAGAATTAAAAAAACAAATAGAAGAAAAAAAGATATTAGTCGATAAGCTTTATAAAACTATAGATGAAATCGGAGAATATAAATCTCAAACAGAAAAAGCTATTAATAAACATGACGAAGCAATTTTAAGACATAAAAATTGGTGGGATAAATTAACAACTAATATTCAATATCAAGGCAAATTTAATCAAGAAATTTTGGAAAATGTATTAACTGCTGCTAACCTTATTAAAGGTAGAGATTTTATAACTGAAACAAAACATACAACATATGATATTGCTGGTAATGATGAAAAAGATGTTAGGCCAGATGTAATATTAAAATTTCCTGAAAGAAATTATGTCGTTGATGCAAAAATGTCATTAACAAATTGGACAGATTTTATACTCGAAAAAGATGAAAATAAAAAAAAAGAACATTTAAAAAAACATTTAACTTCAATAAGAAAACATTTATTTGATACCAAAACAGGACTTATAAAAAAAAATTATAACAAGTTATATGGATTGAAATCTCTTCAGTCAGTAATTGTTTTTTTTCCTTCTGATAATTTATATAATTTTACACTCGATGAGGATAAAGACCTTCTAAATGATGCAATCAAAGGTAATTTTATACTAACATCACCAAGAGAGCTCACAAATATGATAAAATTATTCGAACAAATTAAAAGTGAAAAAAAACAAATTGAAAATATTGGTCAAATTATAACTTCTGCAAGTAAAATATTTGATAAATATGCAGATGTTAAAGTTGCGATTAAGGGTGCTTTACAATCCTATAAAACTCATGCCAATCATCTTCAATCTATTGTTACTAAGTCATGGGGAACTCAGGGCTTAGAAAAGCAAATTAATAAATTAAAAGATGAACACGGTGTAATTCCTGGTAAACCTATACCTGAAATACCTGCAGAGCAATCCTCTGTGTCTAATGTTGAAGATCCTGAAAAAGAACCAGAACAATTAAATTAAATTAAATTTATGGAATTATACTTAATATTAAAGATATTGTTTATAATTGGAGCTATTGTTGCAGCTTATGCAGTACTTAGAAACCTTGATATTATTAGGATTATTTTAATTTACGTAAAAGATACTTTACTTAGAAAGTAACTTAACTAATTTTTTAACCAGACTACTTTTTAAAGAAGATTTTGAAACCATCATGCAGGCTTCTGACTTTAAAATTTCACCATCTTTGAGAATTCGAAGGTTATTCGCTCTTAGTGTTTCACCAGATGAAGTAATATCAGTAATAATTTCAGATGACCCAGTAAAAGGATACGCTTCTGTTGCACCTAAACTACTAACTAACTTAAATTGCGTAACTCCTTTTGAAAACAAAAACTCTCTTGTTAAATTGGGATATTTTGTTGCTACTCTTAATCTTTTTTTCTTTTTATCTTTAAACTCAAAAGCAATTTCTTCTAAATCAGCAACTGTTTGAACATCAATCCAAGGGTCTGGGATAGCAACAACCAATGTTGCTTTACCAAATCCATAATTCTTAACAACGCTTATCTTCTTTTGTATATTAACTTCACTTTCTTTTAATAAATCATATCCAGAAAAGCCAAGATCTAAAGAGCCATCCCCAAGTCTTTCAACTATTTCTCTTGCATGAAGATATAATACTTTAAAATTATTTAAGTTTTTAATAGATCCTAATAAGTCTCTTTCACCTCTTTCTGAAATTAGATTTAATTTATTCTTTTTAAATATTTTTAAGATATCAGCTCTCAATCTCCCTTTGCTTGGAATTCCAATATTAATAATATTTTTTGTCATTAGTAGTTTAAATTTAAAGCAGCTCCTACTGCTGGAACTTGTTTTTTAGATCCAAGATCTGAAATTAGTTTGTCGTACCGTCCACCGTTAATGATGTTAACATTTTTAGACTTAGATTTAATATCAATTTTAAACACCATCCCTGTATAATATTCTAATTGACGCCCAAAAGACGCTGAGAACTCTACATTTAATTTTTGAATTTTGTTTAATGAGGTTGGAAAA
Organism: Candidatus Pelagibacter sp. Uisw_134_02; assembly: GCF_047720265.1. Lineage (GTDB taxonomy): Bacteria > Pseudomonadota > Alphaproteobacteria > Pelagibacterales > Pelagibacteraceae > Pelagibacter. The sequence continues at coordinate 80,830 of NZ_CP159813.1, read as the reverse complement.
TATTTTTGACTCACAACTAAATTAATTTTATTTTTTTTAAAAAAGATATTAAGTTTTTCAGCTACTTGTCCTATTGGACAATTAATTTTTAAAAACTCTTTAATAATTTTTGAAACATTTTTGCCTCTACTGGCTCTTCTTGGATCTTTAATCTTATTATCAAATCTTTTTAAGATTTCCTCAATTGATCTTCCAGCAACTACAGTTTGTTGATTATCTTTTAACATTTTTAAATATCTTTTTTTATCAACTTCAACAATTGTTGGGTCTACATCGGAGTTTGTCTCTAACCTTTTTAATAAATCACTGAAGTATTCTTCTCTCCAAAAGTGTCTTGAAAGTCTTAATTTCCATCTTTTTGGGATATCTAGCTTTGAAATCAATAAATTGAAAATCTCAACATTACCAATTTTTAAAGTCCCTGATGAATATTGTAAATTTATTAAAGATTTTAGAGCGGTATTAATAATTTCTTTATCATCATTTTTTTCATCTTTAGAGCCAATGATCTCAAAACCAACTTGATCTCTAATAATAGAATCTCTCTTATTATTTGATTTTCTGTAAGCCTGACCACTATAAAATATTTTCTCTTTTCCTTTAAGGTTATTTTCTAAATATCTCAAGCAAGATGCGATAGTTAGATCGGGTCTTAGACAAAGCTCACTACCATTTTGATCAGTGAATGAAAAAATAAACTTTCTAAAACTCTCCCCAGATCGTTGAACTATATGATTGGCTTCAATTACTGAAGGTAAATCAATATATTTAAACCCTTTAGATTTAACCGACCTAAGGATTTTTTCAGATAAATTTTTTGATTTCATCAATTAAGTTTTCTTTGGGGAATGTTACTTGGTTATTCTCACCTTTAACTCCTAAAAGATTTTTTAAAGTAATTGTATTTTCTTTAAATTCATTTTCACCACAAATAATAGCTACCGGACATTGTTTTTTATTCGCATACGTTAACTGTTTGCCTAGATTTTTTTTGCTGTCTAAAAATATTTCAGAGTTAATATTATTGTCTCTTAAAATTTTTAAAATCTCATAATAATCTTTTAAATACTTTTCATCCATTACACAAATAATTGCTGGTTTTTTCTCATCTACTTCAATTTGATCAAGTTGCATCATTGCAAATAATAATCGGTCAACACCAATACTCATTCCAGTTCCAGGAAGATCAACCCCCTTAAATCTTGAAATTAATTTATTATATTGTCCACCTGAACAAATACTTCCTATATCAACTTCTTTTCCTTTATTATTTGTTGTCTTAAAATTTAAATTTGTTTCAACACAAAACCCATCATAATAAGCAAGCCCTCTAACAATTGTAAAGTTTGTTTTTATTTGATCTAAATAATCTCCATAACTTGCTATTTCTAATAAGTCTTCTAATTCTTTAATTCCTTCTTGAGACAATGGGTTTTTTAAATTTTTTTTTAATTCTTTTAAATCTTTTACTTTTAAAAAGTTAATTATTTGTGAGGCCTGATCTTCAGTTAAGTCAGCACCCTTTGTGACTGCTCCACTTACATCTATTCTTTCTTTTTTTAATAAATCTTCAACTCCACTTAAACCAAAGCCGGGCTTGTCCAATTTATCTATTGCTCTCATAACCTTTATCTTTTTATCTTCAGATATTTTAAGGTCCTCAATTAAACCTTGAACAATTTTTCTATTACTAATGTTGACAACAAACTGATTTTTTTTTAAACCACAAGCTAGGAGTGTACTTGCAATTAAATTACAAAGTTCAGTATTTGCTTGAGCTGAGTTAACATTGCCTACTATATCAGCGTCACATTGTAAAAAACTTCTATAACGAGCATTACCTGCTTTTTCATTTCTCCAGACGTCACCCATTTGATATCTTTTATAAGGTAGGGGTAATTCTTGATTGTTTTGAGCAACAAATCTAGCTAATGGGCTTGATAAATCATATCTAAGAGTAATATTTTTCTCACCATCTTTAAATGAGAATACACCAGACATAAGATTACTATCATCATCTGTAAGAAATGATCCTATGTTCTCTGAGACTTCAAATGAAGGTGTCTCGAGTGCACTAAAACCAAATTTTACAAAATTAGCTTCAATAATATTAATTAACTTTTTCTTGAGAATTAATTTCTTGCCCCATCGATCTTCAAATCCTGAGGGTAACCCAGGAATTAGTTTATTTTCTTTATTCATTTTTTTTGGTACCCGGGCTGAGAATCGAACTCAAACTTAAAGTTCCACAAACTTTCGTGCTAACCGTTACACCACCCAGGCATTCCTTTTGTTTATATTATTTTTGTGTTGATTTAAAATTATATTATAAATAAATAGCCTAAAGGCTATGGAAACAAAGTTTGTGAGAACTTCTTAAAGTCTCTCTATATGTAATATTTATAATCATAAACATTCTTTTAGACAATTAAGAATAATTTTCAACATCTAAATGCTAAAGGACGTTATCCTTATTTTAAGGGTAAAACGCACTTTCAGATTTTTTAAGTTTAAGAACTAGTCTATTTTTTTTAAATTTATGGCTGAGGGGCCTTTTGGACCATCCTCCATCTCAAATTCTAGTTTATCACCTTCGTTTAGAAATCCCATGCCTGCAGTTTTTACTGCTGATGCGTGAACAAAAGCATCTTTTTCTTTATCTTCTCTTTCAATAAAACCAAAACCTTTTTTAGCGTTAAACCACTTAACTGTTCCTTTTAGTATGCTCATTTTTTACTTTTTTTATTATTATTTAAGTAAAAAATTATTTTATTTTTTTTAACATTTCAATAGTAATTTAATTTATAGGAGATCAAGGTATGGTGCCTCGAGCATGATTCGCACATGCGACACAAGCCTTTTCAGGGCTCTGCTCTACTCCTGAGCTACCGAGGCATTATTTTTACCCTCTAAAAGTGATCCGACCCTTAGTTAAATCGTAAGGTGTCATTTCAACTTGAACCTTATCACCTTGAAGTACTCTAATTCTGTTCTTACGTAATTTGCCCGCAGCATGCGCTGTAACAATATGGCCATTTTCTAATTTAACTCTGAACATTGCATTTGGTAATAAATCCTCAACAATTCCTGAGAACGACAGCATTTCTTGTTTTGACAAATTTATTTTCTCCTAATTCTTTTTTCTACTGATTTGGCGTGTCCCACTAAACCCTCGTAGTTTGCAAGTGTTATAACTGATGGACCAAGGGTTTCAATCCCTTTTTTTGATAGGTTTATATATGAAATTCTTTTATAAAATTCATTAACACTAACCCCACTTGAATATCTTGCTGAAGAATTAGTTGGTAATATATGGTTAGAACCAACATTATAATCAGTCATTGCCATTACTGCATATTTTCCTAAACAGATGGATCCTGCATTTTTAATCTTACCCACTACTTTTTTGTAGTTCTTGGTGTTAAGCTCTAAGTGCTCAGGAGCAATTTTATTTACTGTATTAATAATTTTTTGGTCAGACTGCATATAAATTAAAATTCCATTATTGAGTAAACTATTTTTTGCAATTGCAACTCTAGGTAATTCTTTTAATTGATTTATAACTTCATCATTAATTTTTTTAATAATTGATTTATCTTTTGAAATCAAAATACATTGAGCAAGATTATCATGTTCTGCTTGACCAATTAGATCACTTGCTATCCATTCAGAATTTGAAAACTTATCACAAACAATTGTTACTTCAGAGGGGCCTGCTATCATTCCCTCAATTCCAACGTCTCCAAAAACTTCTTTTTTTGCTGCAGCTACATATGAATTTCCAGGGCCTACAATTTTATCAACTTTTTTAATTTTCTTTGTACCGTATGCAACAGCTGCAATAGCAGATGGTCCTCCAATTGAATAAATCTCTTTAATTTTACATTTCTTTGCAGCATATAATACAGCTGGATTTTGTTTACCTTTTTGACCTGGATTAACCATAACCAGTCTTTTCACTCCAGCAACAATTGCAGGTACTGCATTCATTAAAACGCTAGAAGGGTAAGAGGCTGTTGAGCCAGGCACATAAATTGCAACCGATTCAATAGGTACATATTTATACTCTAATTTATTTTTTAGTTTATCCGTATAAGAAATATTTTTGAATTTTTGTAACGAGTGGAATTTATAAATTCTATCATAAGCAAGATCGATTGCTTTTTTAACTTTTGGATCTAAAGACTGAATAATTCTATTTATTTGTTTTATACTTGGGGTAATAACATTATTTTTATTAAATCTCTTTTCATACTTCAAGATGGCTTTATCACCATTTTTCTTAACATCTTTAATAATTTTAATAACTGAAACTGAATTAAGTTGAACTTTATTTTTTCGTTTTGACAGTAATGCATCTAAAGTTTTATCAAAGTTTTTGTTTTTACTATCTAATATCTTAATCATTAATCAGCTTTGTTTTGATCATCTAAGGTTACTTCAATTATTTCTGTCAATAATGTAATATATGCATTATTTGTAAACATTAAATTTATCTCATAATTGTCATTATTTTTTAAATAATCCATCCCAATTAACTCTAATTTTTCTTCAGGGTCGTTTTGTTTAATATTTTTAGATTTAACCTTATCTACAAATTCGAATTTACAAATACTGGTAACTTTTTTATCTTTCTCTTCCGTTTCTACTTTAGATCTATTTAATGATAATAAAAAAACCTTGTTTGACTGAAGATATTTAATTTCATCAACTTTAACTTCAGCTCCCGAGCAACATGCTGAAATCACTTGTAATCCCTCATTATCTGTAGCTATAATTTTTGATAAATATTTTTTATTCATTAGTTAATTCTCTTAATTTTAGCCCCTACTTTTTTTAATTTCTTCTCTATATCTTCATAACCTCTATCAAGGTGATATATTCTATTAATTACTGATTTTCCTTTAGCAGCAAGAGCTGCAAGAATTAAAGATACAGAGGCTCTTAAATCTGTGGCCATTAATTCTGCTGCTTCAAATTTGATATTTCCCTCTATGGTCGCTTTATTTCCATTAATAGAAATTTTAGCTCCCATTCTATTTAGCTCTGCAACGTGCATAAATCTATTTTCAAATATTTCTTCTTTAATATGAGATCTTTTATTAGCCTTACACAATAATACCATCATTTGTGCCTGTAAATCTGTTGGAAAGCCAGGATAAGGTGATGTTTTAATATTTATACTTTTAATCTTTTTGCTTCCTTGAATAAGTATTTCATTTTTTCTTAAAGTAATTTTTGATCCTACTTTTTTTAAGATATCAATTTCTGTACTTATTATGTTGGGATCAATTCCAGTAATCTTTAAATTTCCTTCTGTTATTGCTGCGGCTATTAAATAAGTTCCAGCCTCTATTCTATCTGGCATTACTGAATAATTTAATTCTTTGAGATTGTTTACTCCTTCAATTTTAACCGTTCTCTTTGCAGTCCACTTAATATTACAGCCCATATTAATTAAAAAATTAATTAGATCTTTAATTTCAGGTTCAATAGCACAATTTGATAAAGTTGTTTTTCCTTTAGCCAAACATGAAGCTATAATTAAATTTTCTGTAGCACCAACTGAAACTTTAGGAAATTTTATATTGGCTCCTATTAATCCTTTAGGTGCATTAGCATGAACATATCCCTGGATAATTTTATACTTAACTCCAAGTTTTGATAGAGCCTGTAAATGAATATCAATAGGTCTTGTTCCTATCGCGCAACCGCCAGGTAATGAAACTTTTGCTTTACCAAATTTAGCAAGTAGTGGCCCTAAAACTAATATTCCTGCTCTCATAGTTTTAACCAAACTATAAGCTGCAAAAGTTTTTGTTGGCTTGGTATTTTTGATAATCAATTCTTTTTTATTATCATCAATAGCTGAACCTAGTGACTTTAATAAAAGTATCATTGTTTCTATATCTTTTACTCTTGGAAGGTTTGTTAAAGATATTTTTTTATTTGATAGTAATGTAGCAGCTAGAATCGGCAGAGATGCATTTTTAGAACCTGACACTCTAATGTGTCCCTTGAGCTTTGCTGCCCCAAAGACTTCCAATTTTTTCATGATTATATTTTTGGTAAAGTTACTCCAGTTTGACCCATGTATTTTCCTTTACGGTCAGCATATGAAGTTTCAGGAGACTGGTCTCCTTTTAGAAATAAAAATTGAGCAACACCTTCATTTGCATAAATTTTTGCAGGTAGTGGTGTAGTATTAGAAAACTCAAGAGTAACAGTTCCAAAAAATTCAGATTCGATTGGAGTTACGTTCACTATAATCCCTGTTCTTGCATATGTGCTCTTACCAACAACAATACACATAATATCTCTTGGTATTTTAAAGACCTCGACAGTAGTTCCAAGAGCAAAGGAATTAGGAGGAATAATAATATATTCAGAGCTTTTTTTAGTTACAAAATTATCTGAAGTAAACTCCTTAGGATCAACAATAGAAGAATTAACATTATGAAATATTTTAAATTCATCTCCTACTCTTGCATCATAGCCAAATGAACTAAGTCCATAAGAAATCTTACCATCTCGCACTTGCTTATCTACAAACGGAGAAATCATAGATTCCTCAACAGCCAACTTTCTTATAGATTTATCGGAAAGTACTGACATTATTTACTTTTCTTCTTATTCTTTTTTTGAAAAATTTTTCTTTTTTTTAGATTTTTTTTAAGAGCCTGACTTAACTTTTCATTTTTTTCTTTGCTACTCATTATTTATCAGGATTAGTTAAAAAATCTAAAGTGATTGGCTTTGATGCATCTAAGGTTTTCTCTGGTTCTTCCTCTACCTTTGGTCCCTCTTTAGCTTCACGCTTTGCTTTTTTTTCTGCAAGCTTTTTTTCTCTCTTAGCCTGCTTCTCCATAAGCTTATTGCCTTTGGTAGATTTATAATCATAATGAATTCCCATAAAATTTCCTCCACTAGGTATAAATCATTATAACAAAAAAATTAAGGCAATTTTTTGAAAAAATGATTTATTATAGAAATAATTCAATAAAATAACTAATTAACCGCAATAGCTAAATAACATAGCGCATGAGGACTATTTAACTATTCTTTATAGAATATTTTTCTAGTAATAATTGTTACTATTATTAAGGCTACAAAAGCGATCATTGGAATATAAATACCAGGTGAATATATTAAATCAATGATTCTAGGAGCTTCTAAGTTTTGTTCTATAATTTTTTCAAGCCCACTTCCAATTGAAACAACCAAAAATAGTGGTGGGGTCAATCCTATTAATGTGGCCCAAAAAAAATTCTTTACTTTTACATTAAAAATACAAGGCAGTACATTCGATAATGCAAAAGGAACGCCACCAATAAATCTATAAACTAAAAGATAGATAAATTCTGATTTTTTAAATTTTACCTCCAAATTTTTAAATTTATTTAAAAACTTTTCTTTAATAATTTCTTTAAAGAAATAATTTGCAATAACATATAAAATTGTTGCACCAATAGTCATTCCAATCACCAGAAGGATAATTCCTAGCCACTTACCAAAAATAAAACCTGCTAAAAGTGCAGCTGGTAAACCAAAGCCAGCCATGACAACCCAAACAATTGTGGATATTAAAAATATCAGAGAAATTAAAAATAAATTATTTTGCTTTAATCCAAAAAAATAATCTCTATTATTTTTGATAAATTCATAGCTAGTTAATTCTTCAAGGGTGAATTTTGATAAAAAAAAGTATAAAAATGATGCAACAACTATAAGATAAAAGAAACCTAAAGTTATCTTGGCTTTCTTTGATTTTTCCATAGTTTACTACTAGTATTATAAAATCTTCTATTTGCTATTTATACATATAATTACTATAAAGAGCGAAATTTAATAAAAATTAGACCAAGCTTATGAAAAGAACATATCAACCATCGAATATAAAAAGAGCTAGAAAACATGGTTTTAGATCTAAAATGAAGACTAAGGGTGGGATTAAACTCTTGGCTAGAAGAAGAGCTAAAGGAAGAAAGTCTTTAACTGTATCTGTCTAATTAAATGAAAAGCAAAATTGTTGCTCTTTCTAAAAACGAGGATTTCAAAAATTTACTTAAAAAGAAAAAAATATCTAATAAGTATATTACTCTTTTTTTTGGTCCTATTAAAGACAAAGATAGTAAAAAACTAAACATAAGCTTTGTGACTAAAAAAAAACTAATACGTAGTGCTGTTAAGAGAAATAAAATCAAAAGAAGATTAAGAAATATTATAAACGAAGCTGTAAAAAAAATAGCAATAAACTTTAACTATTCTTATCTTGTGATTGCTAAAATAACTATGCTAAACAATGAATATACGGTAATAAAAGATACTTTATTTCAAGACATAAAAAAAATTAAGTAATGAATATTATATCAAAAATTTTAATTGGCCTAATTAAGTTTTATAAAATGATTATTAGCCCCTACTTAACACCTTCGTGTAGATATCTTCCAACATGTTCGGAATATACAATTGAATGCTTAAGAGCATATGGTCTTGTTAAGGCAATTTCAAAAAGTGCAAAAAGAATTTTTTCATGTCACCCTATTAAAATACTGGGTGGTGGTGAAGGATTTGATCCAGTAAATAAAGAATTTAAGGCTAAGAAATAATGGATACTAGAAATGTAATAGCAGCAATTTCATTATCAGCTTGTGTGATTGTGCTCTACTCATTATTTTTTGCCCCTGATCCAGAGGTAGTAAAAGAAAATTTAGCTGAACAAAAAAAAATAGAAAATAATACTGACACTCCTAGTTTAGATAAAAATGAAAATTTTACAAAACTTTCTAGAAGTGATGCTCTAAAAGAAAATGATAGAATTCAATTTGAAAATGCTAGTGTTATTGGATCTATTTCTTTAAAAGGAGCTGCAATAGATGATTTAACTTTCAAAGAATATAATATTGAGCTTAATGAAAGTGATAAAATAATTTTATTAAACCCAAGAAATGTTGACGATGGTTATTTAATTGAAAGTGGTTTTGTAACTTCTAACAAAAATATAGATGTGCCTGATGCTTCTACAGTCTGGGAGATTTCTGGTAATAAAAAATTAACTAACAATAATCCTATAAAATTAACATGGAGCAATTCTCAAGATATTACGTTTGAAAAATATATAAGTTTAGATGATCAATTCTTATTTACTGTAAAAGAGAAGATAATTAATAGATCAGATAAATCTTATAATTTTTACTCCTATGGGCAAATAATTAGAAATAAATTACCAGAAATATCTGGTTTTTATATTCTACATGAAGGATTTTTATCTGTATTGGATGATGAATTAATTGAAGAAGATTACGATGATATTCAAGAAAAGAAGTTTACTCAAACCGCACAAGAGGGATTTGTTGCTATTTCGGATAAGTTTTGGGTTACATCAATTATCCCTGCAAAAGGTAAAGAGTTTAAAACAACTTTTGACTATAAAAATAAGTTCAGAGCTAATTATATATCTACTCAAGGTACAGAAGTTGGACCAAACAGCTCTATAGAGGAAAAAATTCAGATTATAGCTGCTGCTAAAAGAGTTAATGTCATTGATGGCTATGCTGAAAATTTAGATATAAATAAATTTGACTTAGCAATTGATTGGGGGTTTATGTACTTCATAACTAAGCCTTTATTTTTTTTATTAGACTACTTCTTTAAATTACTTGGTAATTATGGTTTAGCAATTATTGCTGTTACAGTTTGTATTAGATTGGCTTTCTTTCCGCTTGCCAACTTTAGCTTTAAGAGTATGGGAAAAATGAAACTTCTAGCTCCTGAGATGGCTAGATTAAAAGAAATTCATAAAGATGATAAAATGAAATTACAACAAGCTATGATGGCTCTTTATAAAAAAGAAAAAGTTAACCCTATGAGTGGTTGTCTTCCCATATTAGTTCAAATTCCAGTTTTCTTTGCCCTATATAAAGTTTTATTTGTAACCATTGAAATGAGGCACATGCCATTTTATGGTTGGATACATGACTTAAGTGATAGAGACCCAACGTCTTTATTTAATATTTTTGGTTTAATTCCTTGGGATCCACCTTCTTTCTTATTAATAGGTGCGTGGCCGATCATTATGGGTATTACTATGTTTATTCAGCAAAAACTTAACCCAACTCCACCAGATCCAATACAGGCTAAAATTTTTATGTTCTTTCCAGTATTCTTAACTGTAATTCTTGCACCATTCCCTGCAGGCCTTGTTATCTACTGGAGCTTCAACAATATCTTCACAATGATTCAGCAATATATTGTCCAAAGAAAAATGACTGTTAAAACCATTTAGATGTCATCACTAAAAGAAGAAGAGTTAATAAGTATTTTACCTAAAAATGGCCCAACAGTTAAGGAGGTAAAAAAATACCTAGAAAAATATAATGATGAATTTATTGTCATTAAATGTGGTGGTAGTGTTTTAGTTGATCCAAAATTATTTAAAATTTTTATCGAAGATGTTGCTGTTTTAAATAAGCTTGGCTTTAATCCGATAATTGTACATGGAGGCGGAAAAAGGATAAATAACAAACTAGGTGAACTTAATATTAAAAGTGCTTTTATTAATGGACTAAGAGTTACAGATAAAAATACTATAAATATAGTTGAAGATACATTGATTGAATTTAATAAGGAAATTGTCAATGCTTTAAAGAATCAATCTTGTAAAACAAGAAGAATTACTTCAAAAGAATACAATATAATAGCTGTAAAACCTGAAAGTGATAATTTAGGTTTTGTAGGTATTCCAACTCATATTAAAACTGACGTTTTAAAAGAAATTATTAAAGTTAACGAAGTACCTGTTGTTGCACCACTGGGGTTAGATGAAAACAATCAAACTTTTAATATCAATGCAGATACGGTTGCTGGTTCGGTGGCTAAAGAATTAAAAGCCAGAAGATTAATGATTATTAGCGATGTAGAAGGTGTGCTTGATAGTGAAAAAAAACTAATACCTGAAATTAATTCAAAAAAAGCGAACGAATTAATTGATCAAGATATTATATCTGGTGGAATGATACCTAAAATCAAAAATTGTTTAGACGTTGCAAGCAACGGAGTTAGAGGAGTGGTTATAATTGATGGAAGAAAAAATCACTCACTTCTATTTGAGTTATTATCTGATAAAGGTTCTGGAACTTTAATAAGAGAATGAAAAATTTAATTGATATAAAATACTGGATTTTTGACCTTGATAACACTCTTTACAGTGGTCAAACGAAAGTTTTTTCAGAAGTTGATAAAAAGATGTCCTCTTTCATTTCAAAGAAATTTAATGTGGATTTAGTTAAAGCAAGAGAGATTCAAAAAAAATATTTCTATGAATATGGAACAACATTATCAGGATTGATGAATCATGATAAAATTAATCCACATGAATTTCTTGAATTTGTTCATGATATAGATATTAGCTGGCTTCCAAAAGATAAGATATTAAGAGAAGAGCTAACTAAAATTAAAGAAAAAAAATATATTTTCACTAATGGCTCTCATGCTCATGTTGAAAACGTGACTAAACAACTTGGCATAGATGGTTTATTTGATGGAGTATTTGATATTGTTGATGCTAATTTTATACCTAAACCAAAAGTTGATCCTTATAAAAAAATAGTAGAAAAGTTTAACTTAGATCCAATAAAATCAATATTAATTGAGGATATTGCTCATAATTTAGAACAAGCTAAAAATTTGGGAATGAAAACTTGTTGGCTAGAAAATGAGGAGGCATTTGCAAAAAAAGATGCAGATAAACCTTATATTGATTATAAGATTAAGAGCTTGCCTTCTTTTCTTCAAAAAATTAATATATTAAAAGCACAATAAAACTAACCTACTAACAATAAAATAAAACTATGAAAGAATTTGAAAACATTATCAATGCAGCTTGGGAAAATAAAGATTTAATAAATGGTCAATCTGACAGATCTATATTGGATACCATTAATCAAACTATTGAACTTGTTGATCAAGGTGAACTAAGAGTTGCTGAAAAAAATGGTAATGAGTGGATAGTTAATCAGTGGGTTAAAAAAGCAATTATGTTAAGTTTTAGAACTCATGAAATGGATTCATTGAGTGGCCCATATAGTAGCTGGTATGATAAATCTCATTTACTAAAAGGTAAAACAGCAAATTGGAGCAAGAAAGATCATATAAAAGCTGGCTTTAGAATGGTTCCAAATTCTCCGGTTAGAAAAGGATCTTTTATTGGAAAAAATGCAGTGCTAATGCCTTGCTTTGTAAATATTGGAGCCTATGTAGATGAAGGAACTATGGTAGACACTTGGGCGTCTGTAGGATCTTGTGCACAAATAGGAAAGAACTGTCACATATCAGGAGGTGCTGGAATTGGAGGAGTGCTGGAGCCAATGCAAGCTAACCCTACTATCATCGAAGATAATTGTTTTATTGGAGCTCGTTCTGAAATAGTTGAAGGAGTAATTGTTGGAGAAGGATCTGTATTATCTATGGGTGTATTTATTGGTCAATCTACAAAAATTGTTTACAGAGAAACTGGTGAAGTAATTTATGGTAAAATTCCACCTTACTCAGTAATAGTTCCGGGTAGCCTACCAAGTAAAGATGGAAAGGGTCCTGCTTTGTATTGTGCAGTAATAATTAAACAAGTTGATGAAAAAACAAGATCAAAAACTTCTATTAACGATTTATTGAGAGACTAAATGCCAACTTATAATGAAATTACATTAGCAAAAGAGCTAATAAAGTTTCCAAGCATTACACCTATAGATGCAGGTGTAATGAAATTCTTAGCTAAAAAACTAACTACTATAGGATTTAAATGTAAAATTTTAGAATTCAAAGACAAAGATTCTAAACCAGTTAAAAACTTATATGCAAGACTAGGTAACTCACAGCCAAACTTTATGTTTGCAGGCCATTTGGATGTGGTTCCTCCAGGAAACATTAAAGATTGGACCATTAAACCATTTAGCCCTGCTATTAAAAAGAATCACTTAATAGGAAGAGGTGCTAATGACATGAAAAGTGCAATTGCAAGCTGGGTAGTGGCTGTAAACAATTTTGTATCAAGTAATAAAGAAATTAAAGGCTCTATTAGTCTATTAATAACTGGCGATGAAGAAGGTATTGCAATTAACGGTACTAAAAAAGTAGTCGATTATCTTAAAAAGAAAAAAGAAAAAATAGATTTTTGTTTAGTTGGTGAGCCAACTAACCCTAATAAACTTGGTGAAATGATTAAAATTGGAAGGAGGGGCAGTATTACTGGAGAGCTAACAGTAATTGGAACTCAAGGTCATGTTGCTTATCCTCACCGTGCCAATAACCCATCAAATACAATAATCAAAATACTAGATGAAATAAAAAAAATAAAATTTGATAAAGGAACAAAAGATTTTCAACCAACAAATTTAGAAATAACTAAAATTAATATTAATAATACTGCAGATAATATTATTCCAAGTATTGCAAAAGCTACTTTTAATATAAGATTTAATAATAAGCACACATCTTCAAGCTTAAAAAATAAGTTAAATAAAATTTTTAAAAAAGTAACTAAAAAAAATAAGTCTCATTTTAAAATAAAATACCGGGTATCAGGTGAAGCTTTTTTAACCAAACCAAATAAAACTACTTACATGATTCAAAATATCATAAAGAAAATTACTAAAATTCAACCTAAATTATCTACAACAGGCGGAACTTCAGATGCAAGATTTATTAGAAAGATTGCTCCATGTTTAGAGTTTGGACTAGTAGGTAAAACAATGCACAAAATAGATGAGGCAGTTTCTATCTCAGATTTAAAAAAATTAACTAAGATATATACTGAAATTCTTAAAAATTACTTTTAATGATTTGCATTAAAGCAGATATACCAAAAGAACTAAATGCTATTGATGATGAATTAAAAGCAATTTATCACTCTAAAGATACAGTTTGTTTTTTTACTTTTAAATATAGAGAGCAACGAAATGAATTTTTAGAAAGAACTAGAGGTATGACAAAAGTAGAAAGAGAAACTATTTACCAAGAATATCAATCTTAGATGAAAACTGGTTTAATAACCTCTGATACTTACCAAAATCATAATACAGGTGATGGTCATCCAGAAAAAATTGATAGAGTTACAGCAGTTATAGATAACTTCAAAAAGTTGGATAATAAAAATTTGATTTGGAAAAAACCTTCAAAATTTGACCAATCTCTTTTAGAGATAACTCACAATTCTGATTATATAAACTTTGTACAAGAATCTTTTCCAAAGAGTGGGCTATCTTTTTTGGACGGTGACACAATTGTCTCTCCTGGAAGTAAGGAGGCTACTTCAGATGCTGTAGGATCAATTATCACTGCTATTGATGGTGTTCAAAACAATGAATTCAAAAATGCCTTTTGTGCAGTCAGACCTCCAGGGCATCATGCGGAAAAAAATAAAGCTATGGGTTTTTGTATTTATAACAATGTAGCTGTTGGAGCTAACTACCTAATAAATAAATATAAACTTAATAAAGTGGCAATCATTGATTTTGATGTTCACCATGGAAATGGGACGCAAGATATTTTTTATGATGATGAGAAAGTTTTATATATTTCAACTCATCAATTTCCCTTCTATCCGGGGTCGGGAACAGAGCAAGAAAAAGGTAAATACAATAATATATTCAACATTCCTCTACCAGCTGGCACAACATCTGAAGAGTATTTAAATGCTTATGAGTTTGTACTTAAAAAAATTGAAGAATTTAAACCACAATTTATATTGATATCTGCAGGTTTTGACGCTCATAAAGATGATCCATTGGCTCAATTTCAACTTGAGAGTAAAGATTTTTATGAAATTACTAAAAGAACATTAGAGCTCTCTAAATTATATTGTAATGGAAAAGTTGTTTCAATTTTAGAGGGTGGTTATGACCTTAATGCACTTAAAGAAAGTACAGCAATGCATGTTAATGCACTATTAGAATTTAATTGATAATTTTTTAATAGGCATTAAATAACTCTCTATGAAACTTTATAGAATTAAAAAATCGAATATTGATAAAAAAGGGCGTGGTCTTTATGCGGCCAGAGATATTAAAGAAGGTGAAAGGATTATTGACTATGTTGGAAAAATTATCACCAAAAAACAAACTGAGGATTCAGAAAAATTTGATAATGCAAAACCAATTTATCTATTTAACTTAAACAAAAAATATGATCTTGATGGTGATGTATCATGGAATACAGCTCGCTTAATAAATCACTCTTGTTCTAATAACTGTGATTATAACGGCATAGGCTTAAAATTATGGGTAATTGCCAAACAGGATATTATAAAAGGTGAAGAGCTTACGTGTGACTATGGGTTTGGTTATGATGAGGACTATAAGCAGTTTCCTTGTAGATGTCGTTCTAAAAACTGTTGTGGCTACATTGTTCGAGCTGAATCAAGATGGAGAATTAATAAAAGGTTTAGTATCAGTAGACAATAATCTAATAAATAACTTTTTCTAAAAATAATCCTTCAGCTGGCGCAGGCGGTGCACAATCTACTCTTTTTTTTGATTTAAAGATTAAATCAAATTTTTTTAAACTCCATTTTTTTTCAGCTAAATATTTTAAACAACCAACCATTGATCTAACTTGCTGTTGTAGAAATGATTGAGATTTAAAATGTATTTCAATCCTTCCTCTAATAGATTTTATTTTAATTGATTCCATTGTTCGTATAGGGCTTTTGGCATTACAGCTTGATGACCTAAATGTAGAAAAATCTTTAGTACCTAAAAGTTTTTTTGCACCTTTTTTCATCAATGAGATATCAAGCTCTTTAATTATGTGCCAACCTCTCCCTTTTTCTATAGAAGGCTTACTCAATCTATTAAAAATTACATACTTATAAATTCTTTGTTTTGCAGAAAACCTAGCATGAAAATCTAAATTTCTTTTTTTGATATTTATAATCGAAACGTTCATGTCATTTACAAAGTGATTAACTGATTTTAAAAATTTATCTAAATTTTGAATTTCTTTTTTACATTCAAAATGTGCCGATTGTTCAATAGCATGAACGCCTGAGTCTGTTCGGCCAGATCCAATTAATAATATTTTTTCTTTTAAAAGTTTAGATAGTTTTATTTGAATTAACTTTTGAACTGATTTTCCTTTATTTTGAATTTGCCACCCAAAAAAATTAGTTCCCACATATTCAATTAAAATTTGATATCTATGCATTATTTAAATTTGAACCTTTTTTAATATGAGATCCAAGCATAAATTCATTTATATTCTGAGGTCTTTTACCTTGTCTTTGAATTTCAAGAATTTTAATTGATTTTTTATTACCACAACTAACCTCTAAATAATTATCTAGTACCTCTCCAATTCTACCGGCACCATGAGCTAAGCTTGCTTTTAAAATCTTGTACCTTTCCCCTTTGTAAATAAAAAAAGCACCAGGACTGGGGTATAATCCGTTAATTTTACCAACAATATTTTCTGCAGCTTTATTCCAATCTATTTGACCTTCTGTTTTTTCAATTTTATCTGCATAAGTTGCTTTATTATGATTTTGTTCTTTGAATTCAATTTTATCTTCTAAAATCTCATCAATATTATCTAATATTTTTTCTGCTGCTAATGCAGAAAGTTTTTCTGCAATTGTTTCTGAATTGTCATCAGTTTCAATATTTATTTTATAAGAACTACAAATAGGTCCTGTATCTAGTTTTTCTGCAATTTTCATAATGCTAACACCAGTTTCTTTTTCAAGATTCATAATTGATCTTTGAATTGGTGCTGCTCCTCGCCATTTGGGAAGTAAAGAAGCATGAATATTAACAAAGCCTTTTTTTACTAAGTTTAAATACTCTTTAGGGATAATCTGTCCATAAGCAACAACAATGGCTATATCAGCATTTAGTTTTTTTAAATAATCATATTCCTCCTTGTTATCCTTTAATGATTTTGGTGTTCTATATTCTATCTTTAAGACTTCTGAGATTCCTTGAATTGGTGATTTATTAATTTTTTGACCTCTTTGTGATTTTTGGGGTGGCTGTGTATACACAACTGCCACAGAATAACCATTTTGATATAGAGATTTTAATATTGGTACTGCAAAAAATGGAGTGCCCATAAAAATAATTTTTTTTAACATTCTCTAAAAAATTGTTCTGTTGGCTTTGATTTTAGAAAGTTTTTTTATGATCATTGATTTTTTTAGTTTTGATAAATAATCAATAAAAAGAATTCCCTCTAAATGATCCATTTCATGCTGAATGCAAGTTGCTAATAATCCATCCGCTTTTAATAATTGTTTTTTTCCATCATAGTCTAAATATTCAACTTCACATGTGTTGGGTCTTTCTATTTCTGCAAATTGATCGGGTACTGATAAACATCCTTCTTCGTATTTTGCTTTTTCTTTATTTTTATTTTTGATGATTGGGTTAATAAAATATCTTGGTTCTTTTTTTTCTTGGTCTCTACTAATATCCATAACTATAATTCTTTTTGGAACTCCAATCTGAATGGCTGCAAGACCAATGCCTGGTGCGTCATACATAGTTTCAAGCATATCATCCATAAGCTTTCTTTCTTCATCACCAACTTTATCAACCGGTTTAGATACTTGACGTAACAATTTGTTTGGTTCTGTTAAAATTTTTTTAACTGACATAATTAGTAATTATTTTAATATAAATTTTAAACTTTTAAAGGGAGAACTTTAAGAAGAATTTTATTTCTTAGTGCATCAACATCAAGTTGGTTAAGTGTACTAATTATAAAATATAATGTGTCTACATCTATGTTTTTTAGATCATCTTGCCCAATAACCTCAACGATTCTAAGCATAGCAACTGCCATATCTCCACTATTAATAAATATTTGGATATCAGATGGTATTTCTGACTCATCTACCTCATATAGATCATTAAATTTTTCTGAAACCTTAATACCATCTGACTTAAAAGACTCAACTAAAATAATATCTTTTTTTGAAAAGAAATATTTTTTGTCTTTTTTAATTTTTTTTAATAAATCATTTAAATCTTTACTGACTTTTTTTTCTGTTACCTCACCCTTAAAATAATTGATTAGTTTTGATTGGTGTAATACTTTATTATTAATCTTGATCTTAGTTTGTTCAGTTTTTTTTTCTTTTAAGGAATTATTATAAAATGATGTAAAATTTGAAGGAACTTCCTCTTTATTAATTTCTTTTAAGAAAGCTCTTAATTCAACATCAAATGCATTTTCTATATCTTCATTTTTAAATGAGTTCTTTAAAGCATTTATTAGTAAAAGTTTATTTTCAACTTCAGTTGTAATTAAAATCCCTTGATAAATTAAAGCTCTTGACTCTATGGCTGATAATACTTTTGTGGACTCTTTAATATTTAATAATTGGTTAATGTTGAACTGAAATCTTTTATAAAGTTCAAATAATTCTTTTTCTTCATAATGTTTTTCATGTGTTGCTTTTTCTACACTTCTAATTCTATCTATATCTGTAAGTTCTATATCGTTAATATTATCCAGTAAATTTGAAGATGATAAATATTTCCAAATTTGTTCAGAGGTTGAATCTTTGGGTTTAAAACTAAATTTAGGATTCGTTCTATGAGATAAATGAAAATCTAAAATTGTATTTTCTGATACTTCTATATTTGGTTGGTTAGTATACCCCATTAAAAAATTTATTTTGTTTTCATAAAATGTATCCTCAAAACCTAGTTCCTTTTTTAAGTCTAAAATTAGTTGAGCCTCTTCTTTTTTATTATTGTTAATTAAACAATAAATATTAAACTTGGATAAATAATCGTCCTGAATTGAGACTTTAATTTTAGAAAAAACTTCACATGCTTTTTTTATTTCTGATTTAGAAAGATAATCATCTACTAATAATTTGGTAAGTTTTGTGTGTTCATTAATTATTTGATTTTTTATTAAATAGTTTTCTATTAATTGAAAATTAGAATTTTTAATAAGCCAATTAGATTTTAATTCTAAAAATTGCTCTTTAGAAATATTTAGTTCTGGATAATAGGCATTAGTTAAAAGTAAAATATCTAAGATTTCTGATGCATCTTTTGAAAGATCCATTTTATTAATTCTTTTAAATATATTTAAAATTTGATCTCCATTTGAATTAGACCACATATTAATGTCTAGTCCATTTTCGGCTGGATCGTATAAGCCTATAATCTTAATTTCTTTTGAGAGTAATGTTTTTGTTTCTTCTATATTTAGCTCATTAGCACTTTTTGACTGCATTTCATAAATACTATTCTTTGGAATTTCGTTATTTTCATTGTTTTCATCTATAGATTTACTTTTTACTGTTTTTTTTTCTTCTACATTCCAAATATCGATCGGTTCTTGTGATTGCAAGGAGTCTCCAAAAAATAAAGAAAACAATATAATTGATAAATATTTTCTACTTAACAATTTTAAGTTTTTCATTTGAAATAATTTTTTCAATGTCTTTTTTAGGAGATGGAAATTCAATTTTTCCTAAGATTGCTATGGCACCAAAGACAATAGTTAAAATTAAAAATACTTTAATTAGTAACCCTATGTTGCTACTGCGGCTTGTATTTTTTGAAAATTGCATATATTGTTTAATAATTTCAAATTAAGACATATTTGTGTTTTTTCAATAAAGAAAGTTTATGAATTCAAACAAAAACATCGTTTTTTTAGGAATGATGGGTTCAGGAAAATCCTCAATAGGTAATTTAGTTTCAAAAAAACTTAATATCCCATTTATTGATATTGATTATCTAATTGAAAAACATGCTGGAATGTCTATAGCTGAAATATTCAGAAATAATGGTGAGGATTATTTTAGAAATTTAGAGGAAAAAATTACACTGAAATCTTTGAAAAATTCAAAAAATGTTATTTCTCTAGGTGGTGGTGGTTTTATTAATGACAAAATTAGAAAAGATATTTTATCTAGTCATTTTTCATTTTGGCTTGATTGGGATGAATCAATTTTACTTAGGAGAATCAAAGATAGTAAAAAAAGGCCCCTAGCTTTTAAATCTACAGAGCAAGAAATAAAAGCAATTATCAAAAAAAGAACAAAAATATACTCTGAAGCACAATTTAAGATAAACTGTAATAAGCTTACAGAAATTGAAATTGCAGAAAAAATTATAAAAATTTATGAACTTAGTTAAATTAAAAGTAAATGCTGGAAATCAAAAATATTCTATCTTAGTTGGAAAAAATATTTTAAATAAATTAAAAAAATTTTTAATTGAGTCTTCTATAAATTCAAATCAATACCTCGTTGTAGCAGACAAAAATGTTCCAAAAAGATTAATAAACAAAGTCATTAACTCTTTACCAAAAAATTCTTCAATAATTCACTATTTTGAATCAAACGAAAAAAATAAAAATCAAAAAAGTGTTGATAAAATTACATCTTTATTATTAAAGAAAAATTTTAATAGAAATGACTGCTTAATATCAGTAGGTGGAGGAATAACTGGGGACGTTTCTGGCTTTGCAGCCAGCATATATAAAAGAGGGTTAAAATTTGTTAATATACCAACTACTTTGTTGTCCCAAGTAGATTCTTCAATTGGTGGTAAAACTGCTATAAACACTAAGTATGGTAAAAACTTAATAGGTTCATTTTATCAACCAAGTCTAGTTGTTTCAGATATTAATTTTTTAGATTCTTTGCCTGTAAGAGAAGTTATATGTGGTTATGGTGAGATTTTAAAACATGCACTTATTAGTAATAAACAATTTTTTACTTTTTTAAAAAAAAATGGATTAAAAATTTTAAATTTAAAAAGTCCTTTTATTGAAAAAGCAATTTATAAAAGCTGTTTAATTAAAAAGAAAGTTGTTGAGTCAGACGAAAAAGAATTAGGCCTAAGAAAAATATTAAACTTTGGTCATACATTTGCTCATGCATATGAAGCAACATTGAAATATTCAAAAAAATTAAACCACGGTGAAGCTGTTATACTGGGTATTAAAACTGCTGCAAAATTTAGTTTATTAAATAAAGTTTTGAATATTAAAGAGTTTCAATTAATTGAAAATCATTTAAATAATTTAGATCTTCCAAGAAATATAAGTAAAATTTTTTCTATAAAAGATTTAAATAAAATTTTATTTTTTATGAAAAAAGATAAAAAAAATAATACTAATAAAATTAATTTAATCTTATTAAAAAAAATAGGCTCTCCAATACATAAGTTACAATTTAATGAAAAAAAAATTAATCTCTTTCTAAGAAAAGAATTAACTAAGTAGTATTTGAATTGAATGAATGTGCTCCTTTAGCTCAATATCTAAAATACTATAGATTCTTTTAGTTGAAACTATCTTGCTTGTTCGAGAAAGTTCATCTGATTTAATTATCAATTTTAAATGAAATTTTCCTTTTTGATAACCTTTATGTTTTTCATGTAAAAAACTTTTATCCTCAATTTTAAGATTTTGGATAACAATTTCTGTTTGAAGCTTATTTTTAACAATTGCAATTAATTGATTTATATTCATAAGTATTATTTTATTACTATATAACATGAAAAATATATGCGACTGGAATAATTGCCTTGAAATTGGTGAATATAAAGCACCAATTGAAAAAGATAATAGCAAAAGCTACCGGCTGCTTTGTTTAACTCACGTTAAAGAATTTAATAAAAATTGGAATTATTTTAAAGGAATGGATGATGAACAAGTATTTGATTTTTTAAAGTCAGATATGACTTGGCACAAACCCACTCAAAGTTTTAGCTCTTCTGATAATTTTTTTAAAGTTCTTTGGAACAATACATTAAAGGATGAGTTTGATAAGACTAAGCTCAGAGGTGAATATAATCATATGAATCAGTTCAAATTTGATGCTAATGATATAAAAGCTTTTAGTATTCTAGGTGTTTCTGTAGGATTAAAATGGGAACAAATACAAGATAAATTCAAAACTCTTGTCAAAAAATTTCACCCTGATATTAATTTAGGAAATAAAGAATATGAAGAAAAACTTAAATTAATTACTTTAGCTTACACTCAGTTAAAGAATACTTATAAGGATAAAATTGACACCTAATTTAAATATACAACCAGACATCAAAATATCTTTAAAACAAAGTTTTGGTATTGACTCGGACATGGAAGTTGATGCATTCTCAAAAAAAAGTGAGTATGTACCTGAAATAGATAAAAATTATAAATTCGATAGAGACACCACACTTGCAATCATATCTGGATTTGCATTTAATAAGAGAGTTTTGGTTCAGGGATATCACGGAACTGGCAAATCAACACACATCGAGCAGATTGCTGCACGATTAAATTGGCCTTGTATTAGAGTAAACCTAGATAGTCATGTGAGTAGAATTGATCTGATTGGAAAAGATGCAATCGTTCTAAAAGATGGAAAACAAATCACAGAATTCAAAGAAGGTATTTTGCCATGGTCTATTCAAAATCCTGTTGCACTTGTTTTTGATGAGTATGATGCTGGTAGACCAGATGTAATGTTTGTTATTCAAAGGGTTTTAGAAGCTGAAGGAAACTTCACTCTATTAGATAAAAATAAAGTTATAAAACAAAACAAATTTTTTAGATTATTTGCAACTTCTAATACAGTTGGGTTAGGAGACACAACAGGATTATATCATGGTACACAGCAAATAAATCAAGGACAAATGGATAGGTGGAATATTGTTACATCTTTAAATTATTTAAAACTTGATAGAGAAATGGAAATTGTTTTGGCAAAAAATAAGAGTTTAAATAATCCTAAAGGTAAAGAAAAAATATCCAATATGATTAAAGTAGCTTCTTTAACTAGAAGAGGTTTTATAGCAGGAGACATTTCAACAGTTATGAGTCCCCGAACTGTATTACATTGGGCTGAAAATTCTGAAATCTTTAAAGACACTGGGTATGCGTTTAGAGTTACATTCTTAAATAAATGTGATGATATAGAAAAAAATACTATAGCTGAGTATTATCAAAGATGTTTTGGTGATGAATTACCAGAGTCGATGGTAAATATTCAGATTTAAATGAGCAATAAAGAAGATAATTTTAAAGAACAGTTTAAACAAGCTTTAATCTCTACTGCAAAAGTAATTTCTGAGGATTATAATCTTGATGTAAAAAAAAATGATAAAGACTTAAAATCAAAAAAAATAGATTTTTTTGATATAACAAATTTATCAAATAAGAATGATTTTATTAGACTAAGAGCAGAAACAGATTCGGGTGCTCTTAAAAAGAAATTTTCGAATAAAGAAATATATAATAAAAACCTGCCTAATAACCCCTCTTGTAAGTCTCTATACAATATAGCTGAAAAAATAAGATATGAAGTTTTGGGTGGAAAAATGCTTAAGGGTGTTGGAAAAAATTTAAATGAAAATTATATAAAAAAAATAGCTTCAGTTCATAAGAATCAATTTAAAAGTAAGGAAGATGTGCCAGTAGCAGATGCATTTGAACTTTATATGTTAAAAAAATTTTTCAACTTAGAGCTTAACATTATCTCTTCAAAAATACTAAGTTTTTGGGAAAAAGATTTTAGTTCCTCTATTGATAAACATTTAGATTTTTTGAGTAAAAATTTAGAGGATCAAGAAAATTATGGTTTAAAATTTTCAAAAATTCTTGAAAGTATGGATATTTTTAATTCAAAAAGTGATGAAAACAATAAAGATGATGATAAAAAAGATAATGAACAAGAAAATAAATCAGATAACAATGATGATAATCAATCAGAAGGTAAAGAAGATGAGAACAAGCAGAATGAAACCCAGACAAGCTTAGATGCTGGATTTGATCTTAGTGACCAACAAATGAATGAACAGCTAGAAGATTCCGACATTCTTAAGGATAGTACAGAAAGCGTAATGCAAAAAGATAACTTTAATAATATAGATCAAGAATACAAAATTTTTACAACAGAATTTGATGAAATTGCAAAAGCTGAAATATTAGAAGATGCAAAAGAAACACAGAAATTAAGAAAAAATTTAGATCAACAACTTGTTGGTTTCCAAGATCTAATAACAAAACTTGCAAATAAATTACAAAGACAACTGCTTGCAAAACAAAACAGAGCTTGGGAATTTGACTTAGAGGAAGGATTACTGGATAGCTCTAAACTCACTAGAATTATTATGGACCCTTATAATTCATTATCCTTTATGAAGGAAAAAGATCTTGATTTTAAGGATACGATAGTGACTTTATTAATTGACAATTCAGGATCAATGCGCGGACGTCCTATAACAATTGCTGCACTTTGTGCTGATATATTATCTAGAACATTAGAAAGATGTTCAGTGAAAGTTGAAGTATTAGGCTTTACTACTAAAAACTGGAAAGGAGGAAAAAGCAGAGAAGCTTGGAATAAAACTGATAAACCAAAAAATCCTGGAAGACTTAATGACTTAAGACACATAATCTATAAAGGAGCAGATACTCATTGGAGACAAGCCAAAAATAACATAGGTTTAATGCTTAAAGAAGGTTTGTTAAAAGAAAATATTGATGGAGAAGCTATATCTTGGGCATACAACCGAATAAAAAAAAGAAAAGAAGAAAGAAAAATTTTAATGGTAATTTCAGATGGTGCACCAGTAGATGATTCTACTTTGTCGGTCAATTCAGGTGATTTTTTAGAAAAACATTTAAAAAAAATTGTTAAATCCATAGAAACTAAAAGTGATGTAGAAATTTTAGCAATTGGTATTGGTCACGATGTTTCCAGATACTATGATAAGGCCATTAAAATAACAGATGTACATGAGCTTGGAGATGTAATGATTTCTCAACTAAGTGGACTATTTGAAAATAAAAAAAAATTACACTAAATCTTTAAAAGATCTTTATTTTTCCATTGTATAATAACTTCTGCACCACTTCTTGTCAGTGAATTTCTGCATAATATATTTGCGTAATTTTTTTCCAGCAAAGTTTTACCTATAAAAATACCAAGACCTAAACCTGATTTAGATTTTATAGATGGTTTATATGATTTAATATATGGTTCACCAATTTTTCTTAGTACACTATTAGTATATCCTTCACCATCATCTTCAATTATAACTTCCGTCTTATCGTTATCACTTTTGGTATTTATAAAAACTTTACTATTCGAAAATTTATTTGCATTACCAATAAAATTTCTTAATCCATAAACGATTTCAATAGATTTAGTAATACTTAATGAATTTGAATATTGATCAAAGTTTAAAATAAATTCTTTTTTACTGGTTTCTTTAAAAGATTTCACAATTTCAATAATATAACCAGCAATAGTTAAGTCTTTATCAATAAAATTATCTTCAACAATCGGATTTAATGTTAATTTTTTCAATATTTCACTACATCTTTCAATTTGGCTCACTAATAAATCAAGATCTTTTTTAACTTCGGTATCTTCTTTAAATTGTTTCAATAAATCAGATGATATAATTTTTATTGTGGAAAATGGAGTGCCTAAAGAATGAGCAGCAGCAGCAGCTTGACCACCAAGAGATAAAAGCTCATGTTCTTTCGACATAATTTCTTCCATTTTATTCAAGGCTTCTTTCCTAATTCTAGATTCTTTCCCAAAAATTAAGGCAAAATAATTTAAAAAAATTAGTGCAATTATTAATGAAATAGGAATTGAATAATAATAATACCTATCAACATGAAAATGAACATTCACTGGGTAAGGTAGTGGCTGATAAAAAAAAGTAAGAAAGATAATTATAGAAATAGTAGTGCTAACTAATAGCAAATTAGTTTTAAAACCCAAGTTTGAAGATGAAAAAATAGTTGGAATTATCAAAAAGATTGAAAACGGGTTTGCAATTCCCCCAGTTAAATAAATTAAAAAACTTAGTTGTAAAACATCAGTTAATAAAAAAAGAAAAGCTACTTTATCTAACAATTGAGTATTTTTATTAATATAAAGTAAATAAAGATTACTTAGTATTGCAATTAAAATTATTAAATTTCCTAAAATTAAATTAAATTTAAAATTAAAAATAAAATAAATCAGATTTATTGTGATCAATTGCCCTATAATAGCTATAAACCTTAAGTTAATGTATGTAGATTTTTTTAATGAAAAGTATTTTGAAGTTTCAAAAAACTTCATTATTAGATGTCTAAATTTTGAACATTAATTGCATTTGAAACAATAAAATCTTTTCTTAAAGCAACATCATTACCCATTAAAGTATGAATAAGAAGTTGGTCTTTTTTTAAGTCTTTTGAGTACTGAACTTGTAGTAGATTTCTAGTTTCAGGGTCAAGTGTAGTGCTCCACAATTCTTCGGGGTTCATTTCTCCCAGTCCTTTGAACCTTTGAATACTCATTCTAGATTTTTCTTCATCATAAGCTCTAGTAAATTCTTTAGATCCCTTTTTAATTTTTTGTAATTCTTTATTATTTGTTAAAATATAATTTTCTAACTCATTTTCATCTTTAATATAAATTCCTTTTGTACCTTTATTAATCTTAAATAACGGTGGTTGAGCTAGATAAACATGTCCATTTTCAATTAATCTATTAAATGGTTTATTGTTAAAAAATGTTAATAGCAGCGCTCTAATGTGTGATCCATCAACATCTGCATCGGTCATGATAATAATCTTTCCATATCTTAAATCTTTTAAATCTATCTCTTCAGCTTTTGGATCAAGTCCAAGGGCATTAATTAAAGTAACAACTTCATTAGATGACATCATTTTAGCTAAGGATTTTGTTCTATGCTCACTACTATCTCTATTACTATTTTTTTTAAGAACCACCTCTTCAACATAAGTATTAAGAATTTTTCCTCTTAATGGTAAGACTGCCTGATTTGATCTGTTCCTACCTTGTTTTGCTGAGCCACCCGCAGAGTCTCCCTCGACTATGAATAATTCAGTTCCTTCTTGTTTTCCTATTTGACAATCAGCTAATTTTCCAGGTAAACCACTTAATTCTAAAGCACCCTTTCTTCTTACATTTTCTCTAGCTTTTCTAGCCACATCTCTTGCAAGCGCTGCCTGCATTATTTTTGCTAAGATAATTTTAGACGTAGTTGGATTTTGATCAAACCAAATTGATAATTTTTCACTGACAATACTTTCTACAATCATTCGCACCTCGGATGAAACTAACTTATCTTTTGTTTGAGAAGAGAATTTTGGATCTGGTATCTTGGCTGATATTACGCAGGTTAAACCCTCTTTAATGTCATCGCCTGATATTGTTATTTTATTTTTCTTTAATAGGTTATGTTCAGTTGCATATTTATTAATTACTCTAGTTAATGCACTTCTAAATCCAAGTAAATGGGTACCACCATCTTTTTGATAAATATTATTTGTATAAGGATAAATATCCTCACCATAACTTGCATTCCACTTTAACGAACATTCTATTTCTATATTATTTTTTTTACCCTCAATATAAATGGGCTTTTTAAATAAATCATTTCCTGTTTTATTTATAAGTTTTTCTCTTTTTTCATCTAAGAAATCAACAAACTCTAAAACACCACCATCAAATTTAAATGCAATTATTTTTTCTTTTTTTTGATTCAGGTCATTAATTGTTATTTTTATTCCTTTATTCAAAAATGCTAGTTCACGCATTCTTTTAATAATTATACTTGGAGTAAATTTTATTGCAGAAAATATTTCTTTTGATGGTAAAAATGTTATTTGCGTTCCAGTTTCTTTTGATTTTCCTATGACTTTAAGTGGTGCTTTTGAAGCTCCATCTTTAAACTCCATGAAATATCTTTTTCCATTTCTATCAATTTCTAATTTTAATTTTTCTGACAATGCATTTACAACTGAAACACCAACACCATGTAAACCACCTGACACTTTGTATGAATCATGATCAAATTTTCCACCAGCATGAAGTTGAGTCATAATAACTTCTGCAGCAGACATTTTTTCACCTTTGTGCATATCTACTGGTATTCCTCTACCATCATCTCTTACTGTAATGGTTCCATCAGAATTAATTTTAATATCAATATTTTTACAATGTCCTGCTAAAGCTTCATCTATAGAATTGTCTACAACCTCATAAACCATGTGGTGTAAACCAGTTCCATCGTCAGTATCGCCAATATACATTCCAGGTCTTTTTCTAACTGCCTCCAAACCTTTTAGTACCTTTATGGAGTCTGCCTGATAAGTAGAGTTATTTTTCATATTATAATTTTTGGAAATTAAGTATTTATATCATTTTTTTTTAAAAAAAGATGAAAATAATTTAAGAACTCAGAATAAAGCATTAAATAAGCATTGTTTTTAAAAGAGTATTTAATGTTTTAAAAAATAATATATAATTTCTCTATTAATTATCTTTGCTTCAAATTAAAATAGTTTTTCTATCAGCCTACACAAAAATTCTAGATTTATTGGACCAGCTGCAGATTTTAGGTTTCAAGATATTGAATTAAATTTTTTTGATTGAGTTTTGGCGGAGAGAGTGGGATTCGAACCCACGGTACCTTTGACAATACACACACTTTCCAAGCGTGCGCCTTAAACCTCTCAGCCATCTCTCCTTAAAAACTATATTAGTTTAATTTTCCTGAAATTTCATTTAATATATTTACCTCTTCCTATTGCTAATATAGATATACTAAAATATGAAAACTTTTTGCATTTCTATTTATAATGAAAATTATTCTTTTTTTGAAAATAACAATTTAACACCTGTTGGTTTGGGCAACAGTTATTTTGGAAATGAATGGGTAAATGATAAGTTTGAAAATGACATATCATCAAAAAATAAAAATTTTGGAGAATATTCGTTTCATTATAGGTTGTGGAAAGATCTTTTATTAAATAATAAAGATTATGAATGGATTGGTTTTTGCACCTACAGAAGATTCTGGGTAAATAAAAATTCCTTACCACCAAAAAATTTAGAGGAATTAAGTAATTCAATTTTGAAAAATATACCTTCAGAATGGAACGGCTATGAATGCATTTTGGCTGAGCCAATAATTTTAGGTAAACAAAAATTTATGAAACTTTTAAAGCATAATTTTAAATATATTTTTAAAAAACCTACTCTTTTAATTAATAGATGCACTATAAAAGATCATTTTTATCTTAGTCATGGGTCTTTTTTTCTCGAAGAAGCTATTAAATTATTAGATAAAAATGAACAGGATAAATTCCAAAAATATTTAAATGGTCATGAATTTAATCCACATAATTTGTTTATTTGCAAAAACACTTCGCTTTTAAACTCTTACTATACTAAAATTTTTAATTGGTTATTTAGATGTGAAGAGATATTTAAAAGTTTTAATTTAGATACTTATGGAAAAAAAAGAATTTATGGTTTTTTAGCTGAAAGATATTTACCTTTTTGGTTTAAAGAAAATTCAAAAACTCTAAACTGGCCATATATATATTTTGATACAAATAAATTTAAAAAATGAGTAATAAAATCTTTGACTGCACTACATTCTACAATGCAAATATGTTGTTTGATTTACGGTATCACAGTCTAAAAAACTATGTAGATTATTTTGTAGTTTGTGAAGCTAACAAAACTCATACCGGTCAATATAAAGGATATAATTTTGATAAAGATTTTATGTCGAAATATGGTGAAAAAATTATTTATATTCAGGTTGATGATCTTCCAGAAATTAAAATTAAAGGTAAAAAAGATTACCAATTACTTAAAATTCAGATGGAAAATTTGTTCAGGGGCATTACTAAAGCTCAAGATAATGATTTAATAATTTTATCTGATGAAGATGAAATTCCAAACCCATCGGCAATTTCAAATTTCAAAAAAAATGATTACAAGTTTGGTCTTTTTCTTCAAAATATGTACTATTACAAACTTAATATTCTTGGATTAGATGAAGGAAATGGAAATTGGGCTGGATCTAGAATTTGTAAAAAAAAGCACTTAAAATCTTTTTTTAATTTTAGAATTTTAAAAGAAAAAAATATTAACTATCCATTTTGGAGAATTGATAAGGAAAAAAGTGTTCAACTAATTCAAAATGGTGGGTGGCATTTTACTTATTTAATGACTCCAGGTGAAATATCAAAAAAAATTGAAAATATGTCTCACACTGAGTTTAATAAAGGAAAATTTAAAAATATTGATAAGATTAGAGAAAATATAAATAACCTGATAGATCCTTTTGATAGAAATCTAAGATTAAAAAAAGTAAAAATTGATGACACATACCCAGAATATTTATTAAAAAATGTTGAAAAATATAAAGATTGGATTTTAAATTGATACCTATAACTAAGCCAGCTTTAGATAAAAATGATTTAAAACATATTAAAAATGTTTTATCATCAAAAATACTTACAGATGGTTTTTATCTAAAAAAAACTGAAAATATTATAAAAAATTATATAAAATCGAAATTTATAGCTGTGACACATAGTTGTACAGCTGCTCTAGAAGTTTCAACTATTTTGATTAATTTAAAACATGGTGATGAAGTAATATTGCCTTCCTATGGATTTGTTTCAATTGCAAACGCTATTGTTTTAAGAGGTGCAAAGCCTGTTTTTGTTGAAATTAATATTAATGACTTAAATATTTCTTATGAAGATATAAAAAAAAAAACTACAAAAAAAACTAAGGCTATATATCTAATTCATTATGCTGGAAATGCATGTGAAATAGAAAAAATATCACGATATGCAAAATCAAAAAAAATATTTTTGATTGAAGACACAGCTCATGCTTTCCTTGGAAAATATAAAAATAAATTTTTAGGAACTTTTGGTGATATTGGTGTCTTTAGTTTTCATGAAACAAAAAACATTGTTGGTGGTCAAGCTGGATGTATTTCTATTAATAATTCAAAATTAATTAAAAGAGCAAATTTTATTTTAGATAAGGGGACGAATAGAAAAGATTTTATAAAAGATTATAAAAAAAAAATTATATCCTATAAAAATAACAAAAAATTTTATAGTTGGGTTGATCTAGGTTCTGAATATAGGGCACCTGAATTAAGTTGTGCACTACTATATTCTCAATTACTTAAAGTTAAAAAAATACAAAATTTAAGAAAAAGAAATTGGAATATTTTTAAAAGATTAATAGATAAATTAAATACTCGAAAATGTTACTTAGTTAAATCAAGTCAAAAATCAACAAGTGCCTTTCATATTTTGGCATTAATATTTAGATCAACTAAACTTGCAAATGATTTTAAAAAAATTCTTCAAAGCCAAGAAGTAGCTGCCACGTTTCACTATGTTCCCCTTCATAAATCTAAAATGGGTAAAAAATTTTGTAACTACAGAATTCCACTAACTGAAGATATTTATAATAAAGTTGTTAGACTGCCTTTATATTCTGATATGTCAAAAGGAGAAATAAATAAAATTTCTTCATTAATTAAAAGTTTTCTTATCCAGAAATAAAAACTACTGACTAAATATATAATATTTAATATTACTCTTTTTTATTTTTTCAGTTTCATTGAGACACATTATTGAAAAACGTTTAGGATATTTGTGATCTATTATTTGACAATTTTTTTTATTTTTTTTTTTCCATTTGTTTTCTTTGTAAAATGGTTCAAGTTTTTTTTCACATATTAACATTGAATGTAATTTTGATTTCTTGATAACTTTTTCAGCTAAACTAGAAAGTGTATGTCCAATATTTAGTTTTCGATATTTTTTAGAGACTATAAGAGTGTCCATATATAAATAATTTTTTATTTTTTCTTTTATCAAAAAATTTCTATTTCTTAACAAAACATAACCAACTAATTTTTCTTTTAAATAGGCAAGGTTGTGAATATCATTACTTTTAATATGTTTATTAAACCAGCTTATGTGAGATTTCGTCCCATATTTCCAATGAGTATTTTTTAACCTACATATATTAGTAATTTCTTTTTTTTTTAATCTTTTGGTAAATACGGTCTTTAATAATAAGTCTTTCATGTTATTTAATTTTTCTTATGATTGCTATATTTTTTAAATATAGAACTTTTATTTTTTTTTTATAGATTTCGCAAAATTTTTCAAATCCTACGTATGATTGTATGGTTATGTTTTTATTTGCATTAACCACATCGTCAAAAATTAAGATTCCTTCTTCATTCAGTATTTTATAACTTTCAATAGCATCGCTTAGAATATCTTCTCCATTATGAGATCCATCTATATAGATTATGTCAAAAAATATTTTTTTTTTTAGTAGTTCTCTTAAAACTATAACTGAATCATTTTTAATCTTTGTATACTTATAACCATTTAAATTTTTATTAAATCTATCCTCTATTTCATTAAAGTTAACATTTAAAGACTCTGAATTAATATTCCCTTCATCCCACAAATCTATAGTAGTTACTTTTGAATTCTTGTAATTATATAATATATTTAAAGCAGACAAGCCTTCGTAAGAGCCAATTTCTAAGTATGAAAAATTTTTATCATAATCTTTTGGTAAGTAGTAATGAAATAATTCAAAATTATTTAAAAACCATTTTTGAGAAAAAAATTTTGATTCTATAAATTTTTCAAATCTTCTTTTAATAATTTGATATTTTACCTTAATTTTTTTTTTTAAAATTTTTGATTTAGTAATTATGATTATATTTTTAAATTTAAATAAGAATAGTTTTATTTCTAACATTTTATTTTTCTTTACTTATTTTTAGCACACCTATAAATGCTTCTTGCGGTATCTCAACCTTTCCAAATTGTTTTCCTCTGGCTTTTCCTTTTTTCTGTTTGTCTAAAAGTTTCCGTTTTCTATCTCGTGCTCCACCACCATGAATTTTAGTCAATACATCCTTTTTAAATCCTTTGATAGTTTCACGTGCAATAATTTTTCCACCTATTGCAGCCTGTACTGGAATCATAAAATTGTGTCGTGGTATTAAATCCTTTAATTTTTCACAAACCTCTCTTCCTACAGTTTGAGCAAAATCTTTATGAACCATCATTGATAAAGCATCTACTGGTTCAGCATTTACAAGTATTCCTAGTTTAACTAGGTCACCTTCTCTATGATCAATAATTTCATAATCAAAGCTAGCATAACCACTGGTCATTGACTTCAATCTATCATTAAAGTCAAATACCACCTCATTTAAAGGAATTTCATAATTTAATACTGCTCTATTCCCTGAATAACTTAAATTAGTTTGAACACCTCTTTTGTCCTGACAAACCTTTATAATAGGCCCAAGATACTCATCAGGTGTGATGATAGTTGCTTTAATCCATGGTTCCTCAATGTAATTAATTAAAGTGGATTCTGGTAGATTTGATGGGTTTTGTAATTCTATTGCTTCACCTTTATTCATATGAACTTTATAAACTACACCTGGTGTTGTGGTTAAAAGATTTATATCAAATTCTCTTTCTAATCTTTCTGTGATAATTTCTAGGTGTAATAGACCTAAAAATCCGCATCTAAAACCCAAACCTAAAGCTGAAGAAGACTCTGCTTCAAATGAAAAGCTAGCATCATTTAATTGTAATTTTCCTAAACCATCCTTTAATTTTTGATACTCAGAACTATCAACTGGAAACAATCCACAAAAAACTACTGGTTTGCTTGGTTTAAAACCTGGCAATGCCTCTTGCAATAGTTTATTTGAATCACAAATTGTATCTCCAACTTTTGTTTCAGATAAAACTTTTATTCCAGTCGTTATAAAGCCAATTTCTCCAGCATTTAATTCATTAATATCAGTCGCTTTGGGTGTGAACACTCCTACTTTTTCAACAATATATTCTTGGTTAGTCGACATCATTTTTATCTTCATATTTTTAGAAATTTTTCCGTCAATAACTCTAACTAAAATAACTACACCTAGGTACGTATCATACCAACTATCAACTAATAAACATTTTAAATCAGCAACCATCTCTCCTTCTGGTGCAGGTAAAGATAAAATAATCTGCTCTAATATATCATTAATTCCTTCACCTGTTTTTCCAGAACAAGGGATTGCATTTTCTGTATCAATACCAATCACATCTTCTATTTGTTTTTTTGTTTTTTCTAAATCTGAAGCAGGTAAATCAACTTTATTTAAAACTGGTACTATCTCATGATTAATATCTAGTGCTTGATAAACATTTGCTAATGTTTGTGCTTCTACACCCTGTGTACTATCAACAATTAATATAGATCCTTCACATGCATACAAAGATCTACTAACCTCATAACTAAAATCTACATGGCCAGGTGTATCAATAATGTTTAAAATATAATCTTTTCCATCTTTGGCTTTATAATTAAGTTTTACTGTTTGAGCTTTAATTGTTATTCCTCTTTCCCTTTCAATATCCATTGAATCTAATACTTGGGCTTTCATTTCTCTTTCTGTAAGACCTCCACAACTATGAATTATTCTATCTGCTATAGTTGATTTACCATGATCGATATGTGCAATAATCGCAAAGTTTCTGATGTGATCAATTTTTGTCATGACTACGATCTAATCTTTGCGTCTGTTTTTGATTCTATAGTTGAAATAATAAGCTGGTTTATTTTATTCAAGTCCTCATCATTTAATGTTTTTTCTAAAGACTGAATTGTAACATTTAATGCTATTGATTTTTTACCTTCTTCAATATTATCACCTTCATAAACATCAAATACTTTAACAGATTTTATTAGATCTTTATCTACATTGGTAATTATTTCTATTAATTCTTGAACTTTAAAATTTTTATCTAAAACAAAAGCAAAATCCCTTTCTGATTTTTGAAAGTCAGAATATTTATATTGAGGTTTTTGATTTTTTAATGATTTCTTTGGCAGCTTTATATTGTCTAAAAATATTTCAAATCCTACTAATGCTTCAACTTTAATATCTAATTTTTTTAATATATTGGGGTGAATTTCACCAAAAAAAGCTACAATTTTTTCTTTACCTTTGTTTAGAAATATTCTTCCAGATTTTCCTGGGTGATAATAATTTGGGGTTTCATCATCAATATAAAATTTGTCTCTATTGTACCCAGCTTCAACTAAACTTTGGACAACATCTTTTTTTACATCAAAAACGTCAACTAATCTTGCTTGCTCTACCCAACTTTGTCTAAATAATTTTCCAGCTCTTAATCCACTAATTACAGTTTGTTGTTCACCTGGTTTATATCCTGAAAAGGTTGGGCCTATTTCAAAGATTGAAAAATCTTTAAATCCTCTTCCTAAGTTCTTATTTAAATTAATAATTAAATTTGAAAAAATTGAACTTCTCAGTACATTTAAATCTTTGCTTATAGGATTAACTATCTTAATTTCTTTATTTTTTTCAATAAATAACTGGTTAACTTTACTGTCAGTAAAAGACCATGTGATGGCTTCCAAGTATCCTTTTGATGCAATTGCTCTCTGTAAAAAATGAAATAACTTTTGTGTTTTATTTAATGTATTTTTATTTCTTACTTTTTCAGGCTCAATCATCTTGATTTGATCATAACCTTTAATTCTCACTAGTTCTTCAACTATATCTACTTCTTGTTCGATATCAGGTCTCCATGATGGAACTGTTAGTAACAATAATTTTTTTTGTTTTTTTATTTTAAAACCTAGGCTAGTTAATATTTTAATTATTTCTTTTTGGTCAATTTTAAAGCCAGTTATTTTTTCAAATAACTGCACATCAAATTTTACAAGGTTGTTTTTCACATTTTCTACTTTTTGAATATCAAATTTACTAATTTTTCCTCCACAGATTTTTTTAATTAATTCAGCAGCTCGCTGTAGTCCTTGTTCTATTGAAAGTGGATCAATTCCTCTTTCAAATCTAAATTTTGCATCAGTGTCTATATTTAAAATTTTAGAGGTTTTTCTGATTGATCTTGGATTAAAATAGGCAGACTCAATTAGTATATTTTTTGTATTTAGTTCAGTTCCAGACCTTGTTCCTCCAATTACCCCTCCTAAACCTAGCACTCCTGAAGCATCTGTAATTACGCACATACCACCCTCAAGATTATAATCTTTTTCATCTAACGCCTTAAATTTTTCACCTTTATTAGAATTTCTTACAATTATTTCTTTATCTATTTTATCAGCATCATAAGCATGTAGAGGTCTGTTTAAATCAAACATCACATAATTTGTAATATCAACTATTGCTGAGATAGGTTTTTGGCCTAATGATATTATTTTTTTCTTTAGCCAATCTGGACTTTCAGTATTTTTTACACCAGTAATTAAACAACTTCCAAAAGATGTACATCCTTGGTTTTTTTCTTTAATTATTTTTATACTAACTTTTTGTTTATTTTTTTGAGCTAACTTTTCTTTTTTTATTTTTTTTAATGTGCCATAACCTGCAGCTGCTAAATCTCTTGCTATTCCTCTTACACCTAGGCAGTCTGCTCTATTTGGTGTAATAGATATATCGATTACATTAGTACTATTTTTAGAAAAATAACTTTGTCCTTTTTTTTTTTCATATTTTTTTCCAGAAAGTTCCATAATTCCATCACTTTCACTTGATAAGTTAAGCTCAGACTCTGAACAAAGCATACCATACGAGGTCACGCCTCTAATCTTGCTTACTACTAATTTCATCTGATTTTTTGGCACGACAGCACCTGGTGGCGCATAAATTGTCATTAGCCCTTCTTTTGCATTAGATGCACCACAAACAACTTTAACAGGATCGCCCGATCCAATGTCTACATCACAAACTCTAAGTCTGTCTGCATCAGGATGCTTTTTGACCTTTAAAATTTTAGCAATTACAAAGTTATCTAACTCACTTGGTTGGCTATGAACACCTTCTACTTCCAAGCCAATATCTGTAAGTTTATCAATAATTTGTTTTTCATTAAGTTTGGTATCTAAATGTTCTTTAAGCCAATTTGTTGTGATCTTCATCTGCTTAAGCCTCTATAGTTTGTTGGCACATCTATTGGATCAAACCCAAAATGATTTAGCCATCTATAATCACAATCAAAAAATGCTCTTAAATCGTTAATTCCATACTTAAGCATTGCCAGTCTATCTATGCCCATCCCAAATGCATATCCCTGATATTCTTCTGGATTCACTTTTACATTTTTTAAAACATTTGGATGAACCATTCCACACCCTAAAACCTCAAGCCACTTATCTCCTTCACCAATAACTATTTTTTCATCTTTAATTTCATATCCAATATCAACTTCAGCTGAAGGTTCTGTAAAAGGAAAATGACTTGGTCTAAATCTCATTTTAATTTTATCAATTTCAAAAAACTCTTTAATAAAATAATTTAAGCATCCCTTTAAATGTCCCATATTGATATTTTTATCAATATGCAATCCTTCAACCTGATGAAACATAGGTGAGTGTGTTTGGTCACTATCAGATCTATAAGTTCTGCCAGGAGCTATTATCTTAAAAGGTGGTTTATTATTAAGCATTGTTCTAATTTGTACTGGAGAAGTATGTGTTCTTAATAATAATTCTTTATTATTATCTAAATAAAAAGTGTCATGCATATCTCTCGCTGGATGGTTGTCAGGTGTATTTAATGCTGTAAAATTATTATATTCATTTTCAACATCAGGTCCTTCTTCCACATTAAAACCAATTTCTGAAAAAATTGAAGAAATTTCATCTATCACTTGAGAGACAGGGTGAATTTTTCCTTGATCAAAAGATCTCTCTGGTAAAGTAATATCTATTTTTTCTCTTTCTAATTTTTTGTTAATCTCTTTTGTTTCGATGTCATTAATTTTTATAACTATAAAATTTTGAAGCTCATCTTTTACTTGATTTAAATCTGAAGCAAATTTTTTTCGTTCTTCTTCAGCTATTTTTCCTAGCATTTTAAACTGAGAACTGATCAAACCATTTTTACCAAATAGATCTGTTTTAATTTGATTAACTTGATTTAAATCTAAATTTTTATTTAATTTTAAAAGAAACTCATCTTTGATTTTTTTAATATCAGACATATTAGGAGATTATTTCTTCACCAAAGAAAAACAATAGTGAAGATTAATTTAATGCTGAATGAGCTTTTTGAACGATTGTTTTGAAGGCTTCTGGGCTATCATAAGCTATTTCAGCTAATATTTTTCTATCCAACTTAATTCCACACTTTGTTAGACCATTAATAAATTTAGAATAAGTTAAACCCTCAGATCTAACACCCGCATTAATTCTTTGAATCCATAGAGATTTAAATTCTCTTTTTTTAGTTCTGCGATCTCTATAAGCATATTGCATAGCTTTTTCCATAGCTTGCTTTGCAACTCTTATCGTATTCTTTCTTCTACCCCACTGACCTTTAACAGTTTTTAAAACTTTTTTATGTTTAGCGTGACTAGTTACGCCTCTTTTTACTCTTGCCATTTTATCCTCTTAAGCTGTAAGGCATATATGATTTAACTATTTTGCCGTCTTGTTTTGACATAGTAGTTGTGCCTCTTAATTTTCTTATTTGTGAATTAGTCCTTTTAATCATACCATGTCTTTTTCCAGCTTGAGCCATCATGACTTTACCTGTGGCCGAGACCTTAAATCTTTTTTTTGCTGAACTTTTTGTTTTTAATTTTGGCATAATTCTGCGGACTTATACAAATATTGGAATAGTTTTACAACCTCTATTAAGCCTTATAAAGGTTGAATAACCATAATCATTTGCTTCCCATCAAACTTTGGATGTAGTTCTACTTTGCCAATATCTCTCATATCAGTTTTAATTTTATCCATTAACTCTCGTCCTAGATGAGAGTGTTGTAGCTCTCTACCTTTAAATCTTATTGTAAATTTTACCTTATCACCTTTTCCAATGAATTTTTTAGCATTTTTAACTTTAAAATCATAATCATGTGTTTCTGTAACTGGTCTCATTTTAATTTCTTTTAATAAAACAATTTTTTGTTTCTTTTTAGCAACATTGGCTTTTTTTTGAGCATCGTATTTAAATTTACCCATATCAATAATTTTACATACTGGTGGATTTGCGTTTGGAGCTATCTCTATTAAATCCAAGCCCTGTTCTTTAGCCATTGATATTGCCTCATTGGTGTTTATGATGCCTATATTGTCACCATCACTACCTATAACCTGAACCTCTGGAGCGGTAATCCTATTATTAGACTTAGGCCCCTTATCTTTAGTTCTTCTTTGAAAATAATTTTGTTTAAAATCTGCCACTTAATTTGAAGATGCTTTATTTAAAGCTGAGAAAGTTTTTAAAAATAAGTTTAATTCCATATTTTCTTGTTTATTAGTATCTAATCTTCTAATCGTTACTGAGTTAGTGTCAACTTCTTTTTTACCACAAATCAGTAAAAGTGGTATTTTTGATAAAGAATGTTCTCTAATTTTATAATTCAAATTATGATTTTTTAAATCTACTTCAGAGCTAATGCCAGCATAATTAATTTTTTTATTAACTTCTTTTGCATATGTATCAAATTCTTCTGAAATAGGAATTACAACTACCTGTAAAGGAGCAATCCAAAAAGGAAATTTTCCTGCATAGTTTTCAATTAGTATTCCAATAAACCTTTCAAGTGAGCCAAATAATGCTCTATGAAGCATTACTGGAATTTTTTTATGTCCATCGCTATCTACAAAAGATGCATCTAATCTTCCTGGTAAATTTAAATCTACTTGTAAAGTTCCACATTGCCAATCTCTTCCAATAGCATCTCTTAAAACAAACTCAATTTTTGGACCATAAAATGCCCCTTCACCTTTATTAATTGTATATTCAAGTTTTGATGCTTTAACAGCATCTAGCAGGGCTTTTTCTGCTTTGTCCCATATACTATCATCACCAACTCTTGAATCTGGTCTATCTGAATATTTCAATATTACATTTTCAAAACCAAGATCTTTATAAATATCTAAAATTAGGTTTGTAACAATCAAACACTCTTCTGTTATTTGATTTTCTGTACAAAAAATATGAGCATCATCTTGTGTGAAAGCTCTAACTCTTAGTAATCCATGCAGTGCTCCTGAAGGTTCATATCTATGAACTTTTCCAAACTCTGAAATTCTTAGTGGAAGATCTCGATAGCTTTTTAAGCCTTGGTTAAATACCTGAACATGCCCCGGACAATTCATTGGTTTGATTGCAAATACTTTTTCATCAGGTGTTTCTGATGTATACATATGCTCACCATATTTTTCCCAATGTCCTGATTTCTCCCATAAAGCCCTATCTAAAATTTCAGGAGTATTTACTTCTTTGTAACCAGCTATGTCCTGTCTACTTCTCATATATGCAACCAACTTTTGAAACAATTTCCAACCTTTTTCATGCCAAAAAACAGATCCTGGACTTTCTTCTCTAAAATGAAATAAATCCATTTCTTTGCCTATTTTTCTATGATCTCTTTTTTCAGCTTCTTCTATTCTCTTTAAATATTCATCTAAGTCTTTTTGTGATGCCCAACTTGTTCCATAAATTCTCTGTAACATTTCATTATTAGAGTCACCCCTCCAATAAGCTCCTGACACTTTTGTTAATTTAAAATATTTACCAACTTTTCCTGTTGAAGATAAGTGTGGTCCTCGGCATAAGTCATGCCAGTCTCCATGAAAATATATGGAAACATCTTCATCATTAGGTATGCTTTCTATAATTTCAGCTTTATATATTTCTCCTTTTTTTTTAAAATGTGATATTGCTTTATTTCTACTCCAAACCTCTCTTGTGGTTGGAACATCTCTATCAACAATTTCCTTCATTTTATTTTCAATTTTATTTAAATCTTCCTCTGT
Organism: Candidatus Pelagibacter sp. Uisw_134_02; assembly: GCF_047720265.1. Classification (GTDB taxonomy): domain Bacteria; phylum Pseudomonadota; class Alphaproteobacteria; order Pelagibacterales; family Pelagibacteraceae; genus Pelagibacter. The sequence goes on along the minus strand of NZ_CP159813.1, from coordinate 40,155 downwards.
GAAAGGTTCTTTTCTTGAAAAATCATAATAAAATCCATTTTCGATAATTGGACCGATAGTTACTTGAGTTCCTGGAAAAAGTTCTTGAACTGCCATTGCAGTTATATGAGCTGTATCATGACGAATAGTTTCTAAACCTTCCTTGTCTTTCGAAGTAAAAATTTTAATAGAACAGTCTTTCTCAATAACATAACTTAAATCTTTAAGTTCTTCATTAATGCTAATTACTGTTGCTTGTTTAGATAAAGATTTACTAATCTTTTCTGCAACTTCTAATCCTGTTACTTTGTTTGGAAAATTTATAGTGTTTCCATCTGGCAATGTAATTAATGGCATTTAATTTAATAATTTTTTGTATTCTGAATAAGTAGAAAAACACATCTTTTCAACATTAAATTTTTTTAATATATTTTTTCTACCTTCTATACCTATTAATTTCAATCTAGATTCATCTAATTGTAAGACTTCTACTATTTTTTTACATAAAGACTCTGGATTACCAGTCTGAAATAAAAAACCCGATACATTATTAACGATTGTTTCCTTAGATCCACCTATATTGCTTGCTATTATTGGCTTTTCCATTGATTGAGCCTCAACAGAAACTCTACCAAAAGCCTCTGGTTCCACTGAGGCTGAAACAACTAGATCCGATATCTTATAAGCTAAAGGCATATTTTTACAATGTTCAATAAATTTTAGTTGAGCAGTTAGTCTATATTGTTCGGTTAATCTTTTGATTCTTTTAGTATAAATATCCCTGCCCTGATCATTTCCCAAAATAACAGCATAAAAAGACTGATATCCTAACTGTTTATTAACAAGATTTAATGCTTCAATTAATATTTCCTGGCCTTTCCATGAGGTTAGTCGTCCTGGCATTAGGATTATTTTTTTATTTCTAGTTAATCCCCATTCAGAGATAAGCTTATTTTCCTCAACTTCCAATGTAGTTGACGGGTCAAAGTAATCAACATTAATACCTCGATATATTACTAAAAATTTTTTTTTTAAATTTAAATACTTTCCATAATTTTTATTTATATGAGAAAAAATAAAATTTGAACCTGCAATTACTAAATCAGATCTAACCATTACAGAATTGTAGAGTCTTTTAATAGAATTTTTAAAATTATAAGTACCGTGAAAAGTAGTAACAAATTTTCTTCTAGTTATTTTTGTGGCAATTAAACAAGACCACGCCGGTGCACGACTTCTAGCATGAACTATGGAAATATTATTTAATAAAATAATAGAGATCAAAGCTATAGAATTAAAAATCATTATTATCGGATTTTTACTATGAACTGGAAGTTTAATTAACTTTACTTTTTTTCTGTCAATAAATTTTAATAAGTCGCCTCCACTTGTGACAATATAAGAAATACAATTATTTTCAGGTAAATAATGAGCAAGATCATAACATCCAGTTTCTGCACCACCATATCCAAGCTTTGGTATAACTTGCAAAATTTTTAATTTTGAAGACATTTAATAAAACTATATATTAAGAATGTATTCTAACAAACTGATATGAATAAATTTAAACACCTCAAAATCTCAAAAAATAAGCAAATAAGATATTTACATAATGATTATAAAGAAAAAACTTACATAGTGTTTTTGCATGGTTTTATGTCAGATATTGAAGGTGAAAAACCTAGGGCTATTTTTAAATATGCCAAGAAAAATAAATTTGGTTTTCTTGCTCTTGAATACTCTGGACATGGAAAATCTACTGGCAAATTTACAAATGGAAATATTAGTAAATGGTCTAGAGAAGTAGAAATAATGATAAAAAAAATAGTTAAAAAAAATAAATTTATAATAGTGGGCTCAAGTATGGGGGCATGGCTATCTCTTAATCAATTTAAATATTTTAAAGATCAAATTATAGGGTTTTTAGGAATTGGTCCAGCGCCTGAGTTTTTACAGAATTTAATGTGGAAAAAGTTTACAAAAAAAATGAAGAACGAAACTATAAAGAAAGGAATTTATAATTTAAAACATGGTAATTATGAATACCCTATCACCTATCAATTAATAAAAGATGGTAGAAAAAATAAAGTCTTAAATAAAAAAATTAAATCCAGTATCGATGTGACAATGATTCATGGAAGTAAAGATGAAGTTGTTCCAACAAGTTACTCCAGAAAAATTCTTAAGTTATTTACTAAAACTAATAAAAAATTAGTAATAATAAAAAATGGTGATCACAGTTTATCAAACAAACGTGGTATAAAAATAATACTCTTGGAGCTAGATAAAATTACTTCTAATATAGTTTAATCCTTCGATATAGCTCGGAAATTTTAAATTATAATTAAAATAACTTTTCATTTTTTTGTTGCTAACTTTCTTGGACTCTTTATAAAAATTTTTTAACATCTCACTTTTAATTTGGTCAACTTCAATTTTTTCGATATTTTTAATATTTAACATTTTTGCTCCAAACAAAATAATATCTTCAGATGTAGAGGGTTTATCGTCAGATAGATTGTATATTTCTCCTGACTTAAATTTTGATAAAGATTTAAATAATATGTTTGAAATATCATCCACATGAATTCTAGAAAAATAATGATTCTTTTTATTGATCAATTTTACTTCCCCTGATTTTAATCGTATTAAAATATTTTTTTCATTAGAATAAATTCCAGATAACCTTAATATCTGAACTGGTATTTTGTTTTTTTTTTCTAAAAAAACCCATGCATTTTCAGCTTTTAATCTTGCAATACCATTATTTGAAATTGGAGTTGTTTTGCTATTTTCATTAACCCATTCTCCCTTATGATCACCATAAACACTAGTGGCAGATAAATAGGTTATCCATTTTACTTTAGAGCTTTCTATAAATTTAGAAAAATTTTTTACAACTAGGTCTTCTTGATTTTCTGGTGGAATAGAAACCAAAATATGATCTGCTTCTTTTAATTTTACTACTAACTTTTGATCAAATTCATCACTGTTAAACAAGTAGCTATTATAATTAATATTATTGAAGGTTTTTTCTGAAGACTCACTCCTAGATGTTACTGATAAGTTAATATTATACTTTTCAATACTCAGCTTCTTTATAAAATTTTTTGCTACCTGACCAAAACCAAAACAAAAAATATTTATATCCTTCATTTTAACTAACTTCTTTTATAATAGATTTTAAACTTATTGGGTTTTTTAGTTTATCAATCATTTCTTTTGGACAAACTTGAATAAAATTAGAAATTTCCTTATCAAAATTTTCTATTATCTTTTTAGAAAAATCTGAATTTGTCTCTTCATGATGTTCTTGCACTAAATTTTTTAAATAAGCTATCCAATAATCTGTTTCAAGCGTTTGCCATACTACAGTCTCCGAATTTACTTTTTTTTCAAATTTCTTATTAATATCATAAATAAATGCCATTCCACCTGTCATTCCAGCTCCAAAATTGTCTCCTACGTCCCCCAAAACTACAACTGTACCACCAGTCATATATTCACAAGCATTGGAATCACAACCTTCAATAACTGAAATTGATCCTGAATTTCTTACAGCGTACCTTTCTCCAGCTTGACCTGCTGCAAAAAGTTTTCCAGATGTTGCTCCATACAAAACTGTATTTCCTATTATGGTATTCTCATGTGAAACTAAATTACTTTCATCTGGAAGTTTAACTACCACTGTTGCTCCTGACAAACCTTTGCCAACATAATCATTTGCATCACCTTTTAAAATAAGTTTTAAACCTTTGATTCCAAATGCTCCAAATGATTGCCCTGCTGATCCTTTAAATTTTAATGATAAAAAGCCATCTTCTAGTTTTTCAGAGCCATATTTTTCATAAAGATGATTAGAAATTCTTGTACCAACAGTCCTATGAGTATTTTTAATATTATATTCTTTTTCAATAACTTTTATTTTTCCAATTTGCGCTTTAATTTCAGGTAAAATTTCTTGATCTAAAGTATCTGGAACAGAATTTATTTCTGGAATTGTACAGTACCTCGTATACTCTCCAGCATCTGTTTGAACAAATAAAGGGTTTAGATCTAAATCATCTAAGTTTGGTGATGCTTTACTTACCTGTCTTAATAAATCAGTTCTACCAATTATTTCATTCAGTGATTTAAAACCTATCTGTGCTAAAATTTCTCTTACTTCCTCTGCTATGAATTTAAATAAGTTAACTACCTTTTCTGGTGTACCAGAAAATTTTTCTCTCAATTTTTCATCTTGAGTACAAACTCCAACTGGACATGTATTTGAATGACACTGTCTAACCATAATACATCCCATGGCTACTAGAGCTGTGGTTGCTACCCCGTATTCTTCTGCCCCCATCATGGCTGCAATAACAACATCTCTTCCTGTCTTAATTCCACCATCTGTTCTTAGGGTAACTTTATGTCTTAAATTATTAAGAGTTAAAACTTGATTCGCTTCAGTTAAACCCATCTCCCAAGGTATCCCAACATATTTAACACTTGTTTGTGGTGTTGCTCCTGTTCCTCCATTATGTCCAGAAATTAAAATTATATCTGCTTTAGCTTTAGCTACACCAGCTGCAATTGTTCCTATACCAGATGATGCTACTAATTTTACTCCAACTCTTGCTTTTGGATTTGCTTGTTTAAGATCATAAATTAATTGAGCTAAATCTTCGATAGAATAAATATCATGGTGAGGTGGTGGTGATATTAAGGTTACACCTGGTGTTGAATGTCTTAATTTAGCAATTTCTTCTGTAACTTTAAATCCTGGTAACTGACCTCCTTCACCAGGTTTTGCCCCTTGTGCAATTTTAATCTCTATTTCATTGCAGTTATTTAGATATTTAAGCGTTACTCCAAATCTTGCTGAAGCTATTTGCTTAACTCTAGAATTAGCGCTGTCGCCGTTTTCCATCTTAATAAATCTTTTTTCATCTTCACCTCCTTCACCACTGCATGAGGCTCCTTTAATTCTATTCATTCCTATGGCTAAAGTTTCGTGTGCTTCTTTCGATAATGCACCGTGAGACATACTTCCGCTTCCAAATCTTGTTAAAATATTTTCAATTGGCTCTACTTCTAAAATATCTAAAGGTGGGTTTAAATTTCTATCTCTAAATCCAATCAAATCTCTAAGATGTATAGGTGGAAGATTATAAATACCTTCTGCATATTTTTTATAAGCTTCAAAAGAATTTGATGAAACTGCACTTTGTAAAAGATGAATAAGCTTACCTTGATATTGATGTGTTTCACCATTCTTTCTATACCTATAAATTCCCCCAATTGGTAAAACTGTATCCACACCTTCAAATGCTTCTTTGTGAATAGTTCTTAGTTTTTTTTCTATTCCATTTAAACCTATTCCTGAAATTTTTGATAAAATTCCTGGGAAATACTCTGATGCTACCGTTCTACTCAAACCAACTGTTTCGAAATTACATCCACCTCTATAAGAGCTTATGACTGAAATTCCCATTTTTGACATTATTTTCAGAAGCCCATAATTTACTGATTGCATATATCTCTCTATGCATTCATCGTATCCAAACTTTCCAAATAATTTTTTTTCAAACCGTTGATAAAGACTATCCAGTGCTAAATAAGGATTAACAGTTGTAGCCCCAACACCTATAAGTGTTGCAAATGAATGTGTGTCTAATGCTTCCCCGGTTTGAGCATTGATTGATGCATAGCCTCTTAATTTTTTTTTAATAAGATAAGTATTTATTGCACCAACGCATAATAACATTGGAATGGGCAATCTTTTTTCAGAAATATTTTTATCACTTAAGACTAATTGAGTAAGACCTTGTCTCACAGCAATTTCAGACTCTTTTCTAATTCTCTCAATAGAGGCTTCAAGATTTTCACTTTTGTCAAAAGTACAGTCAATAGTTATTGATTTTTGGCCAAAAAAATTAATAAATTTTTCTAATTGAGAATTTGATAATATAGGGCTGTCTAAAACGTAAATGTTTTCCTCTGTTAAATTAGTGAAATCTAAAATATTTCCAAGATTACCAAAACGAGTTTTTAAACTCATAACCTTGTTTTCTCTTAAAGAATCAATTGGTGGATTTGTAACTTGACTAAAATTTTGTCTAAAAAAATGGTAAAGTGGCCTGTAACGGTCGGATAATACTGCAAGAGGAGTGTCATCACCCATAGAACCAATGGCCTCTTTTGCATCCTCTGCCATAGGGTGAAGAATAAGCTCTAAATCCTCTAAACTATAACCAAATGTATGTTGTCTCTTTTTTAGTTCTTCACCCAAAAAGGTAGATTTTTCATTCCTTATTGGAAATTTCTTTTCCAAATCTACTATTTGATTGTTAAAGTGTTTAAATTCTTTTGCTAGATAATCTTTTATTTCAACATTAGAAAATACCTTACCTTTTGCAATTCTAACTCCAAGAATTTCTCCAGGTCCCAATCTGCCTTTTTTAAGAATTTGCTTCTCATCAATTTCGACCATTCCCGTTTCTGATCCGGCACACAATATTTTATCTTTTGAAATAGTATATCTCATTGGGCGTAAACCATTTCTATCAGCCGCTACTATAGCCCATTCATTGTCAGTAGCAGCTATTGCAGCTGGCCCATCCCATGGCTCCATTGTGCTATTCAAAAAATTAAATAGTTGTTGGTGATCTTTTGATAATGTTTGGCTTTTTTTAGACCATGCATCTGGAATTAACATTAGTTTTGCAAGAGGTGCTGATTGGCCAGAAATATTTAAAAGTTCAAAAACGCTATCTAGTGCAGCAGAGTCTGATGATCCTGGTTGTATAACTGGTTTTAAATTTTCCATATTATCAAATAAAGGGCTGTCCATTTCTTGCTCATGAACTTTCATCCAGTTTGTGTTTCCTTTATATGTATTTATTTCTCCATTATGAGCCAACGCCCTAAAAGGTTGTGCCAGATCCCAGCTTGGTGCTGTGTTTGTTGAAAATCTTTGATGAAATATTGCAAATCGAGATATAAATCTTTCATCTTTTAGATCCAAGTAAAAATCTGCAATAGACTCTGCTAAAAACATTCCCTTATAAATAATTGACTTAGAACTTAGTGAACAAATATAAAAACCTTCTATCGCATCTTTAATAGCTTCTTTTTCAATTTTTCTTCTAGATTCATAAATTTTTCTTTCTAGCTCTTTTTCTGTTAAATCTTTATTATTGTGTTTAAATAGTACTTGAGTAATTTCTGGTCTTGTAAGATTTGCTTTTTCACCTAAAACTTTTGGATTTACTGGAACTTGTCTCCATCCATAAATGCTAAAATTACTTTTTGTTAATTCACTTTCAACTAAAGTTCTTACATTTTCTTGTGCTTGATAATTATTTCTTGGTAAAAAAATCATCCCTACACAAATCTCTGAACCATCATGGTCATGACCTGTGAGTTCTATTTTTTCAGCAAAAAAATCTGAGGGAATTTCTAAGTGGATTCCAGCTCCATCACCTGTTTTTCCATCAGCATCAACAGCTCCTCTATGCCAAACTGCTTTTAAGGCATTAATTCCATATTCAACTACTTTCCTTGATTTTTTACCCTCCGTAGAAGCAATTAACCCTACTCCACAAGCATCATGCTCCATTTCTTTTGAATAAACGTGACCATCTTCAAGAATTTTAAGATTCTTTTTATAGTTCTTCATTAAGCAACCTTCGCTTTACTAAGTTCTTTAATTTCTAAAAAATTTTTTATTGATGTTGCTACGTCTCTTCCATCTTTAATAGCCCAGACAACTAAAGATGCGCCTCTAATAATGTCCCCTGCTGCAAAGACACCTGATAAATTTGTCTCCATTGTATCAAAATTCGTTTTTAATGTTCCCCATTTAGTAACCTCTAAATCTTCAGAGCCAAATAATTTTGGTAAATTTTCTGGATCAAAGCCAAGAGCCTTAATTACTATATCTGTTTTGATATTAAAGTGAGAATCATTTTGAATTTCTGGTTTACGTCGACCACTGTCATCAGGTTCACCAAGTTTGATTTTATCCACTAACAAACCTTCAACTTTATTTGTTCCAATAAATTTCTTAGGACTAGATAACCATATGAATTCTACTCCTTCTTCTTCTGCATTTGCTACCTCTCTAGCAGATCCAGGCATGTTTTCTTTGTCTCTTCTATACAGACACTTAACTGATTTTGCTTTTTGTCTGATTGAAGTCCTAACACAGTCCATTGCAGTGTCACCTCCTCCAATTACAACAATATTTTTTCCTTCAGCATTTAAAGTTCCATTATCAAATAACTCTACCTTATCACCTAAACCTTTTTTATTTGAAGCTGTTAAAAATTCCATTGCTGGAAAAATATTTCCTAAATCTTTTCCTGGTAGATCTATTTCTCGAGCTTTATAAACTCCTGTTGCAATTAAAAGAGCATCATGTTTTTTTCTTAACTGCTCCAATGAAGCATCTTTTCCAACTTCAAAATTTTGAACAAATTTAATTCCACCCTCTTCTAGTAATTTAGTTCTTCTTTCTACAACAAATTTTTCTAACTTAAAATTTGGGATCCCATAAATCATTAGACCACCAGCTCTATCATATCGATCGTATACAATAATTTGATACCCTAACTTACGTAGCTGTTCTGCTGCAGCTAATCCTGCTGGACCTGCTCCTATAATTCCAATACTTTGACTCTTTTCATTTTTAACTTTTATAGGATTTACCCAACCCTGTTCCCATGCATTGTCTGTAATATATTTTTCAACTGAACCTATAGTTACTGTTCCATGTCCCGATTGTTCAATTACACAATTTCCTTCACATAATCTATCTTGTGGACATATTCTTCCACACACCTCAGGCATATTGTTAGTGCTTTGGGATAATTCATATGCTTCTTTTAATCTTCCCTCTGCAGTTAATTTTAACCAATCTGGAATATTGTTACTTAATGGACAATGTACCTGACAAAAAGGAACACCGCACTGGGAGCACCTACTAGATTGTTCACCCGCCTTATCGTTAATAAACTCCTTATAAATTTCGTTAAAATCCTCTTTTCTATTGCCAACTTCTCTTTTAGGTGGAGTTTGTTGACCTATTTTAACAAATTTAAGCATTTTTTCTGACATATTTACCCTCTATATTAACGACAATATATTAAGCTTTTTATTAATAAAAGATAAACAAGGTCAGTATATATGACCTTAAATTTTCAAAAATCCAATTAAATAAGACAATTTTGACTTTTGCATAGCTCATATTCCAAAACGGAATTGTTTAAATTGAAGGATATTTAAGTTACGAAGCATTAAATGCTCTCAAATATTATTGAAATTATAATCTTATCTTTGATTCAGGGTATATCGGAGTTTTTACCCATAAGCTCTTCTGCACATTTAGTTGTCATATCTACTTTATATGAATTTAAATCAAGCTCTTTATTAATAGACGTAAGTTTGCATCTTGGATCTTTATTAGCAATTATATTTTTTTTTAGGAAAGAATTAATCGACCTAAAAAATAATCAAAAATTATTATCATTAATAATTTTTGGCTCCATTCCACTTATTGTTGTTGGATATCTTCTTTATAAGACAGAATTAATTTATGTATTAAGAGATATAAGAATAATTGCTTGGACTACTTTAATATTTGGAGTCGTTTTATATTTAGCAGATAAATGTAGGTTTGATAAAAAAATATCATCTAACTTAAATTTAAAAACAATTTTATATATTGGTTTATTTCAAATACTTGCATTAATACCAGGAGTTAGTAGGGCTGGAATTACAATTACAGCTGCAAGAATTTTTAGATTTAATAGGTTTGATTCAAGTAAAATTTCTTTTTTACTAGCTATACCTGCTTTAACTGGTGCAAGTATATTAAGCTTAAAAGATGTTTTAAACCAAAGTTTTGAATTTAACTATCTTGTGTTCATAGCAATTATTTTATCTTTTTTATCTTCATATTTTACTGTTAAATTTTTTTTGGAGTATATAAATAAATTTTCTTTAAGTATTTTTGTAATTTATAGAATTATAGTAGCATTAATTCTGTTTATTATAATATATAATTAATCTTTTTTAAATATTGGCACTAGTTGAGAAAACAAAACTCCAAATAGAATAAACAAACAACCAAATAAATTATTAATGTCTAAAACCTGGTCTAATAAAATCCATGCTGCAATAGTTGCAAAAACACCCTCTAAAGAAAAAATTATTGCTGATGGAGCAGGGGAAATATTTTTTTGTGCATATATTTGTAAAACAAATGCAAGCCCCCCAGATAAAATTCCAGCATATAAAATTTGAAATTTTTCTTTAAGAATATTTGACCATATAAAGTCTTCAAAAATTAGCGCTATAATGAATGATAGAGCGGCAACAATTAAAGTTTGAATTGCACCAATAGTTAATGGAAGATTATATTTAGTGATAATTTTGCCAGTAAAAATAATATGAGTACTCCAGAAAAATGCTCCCATTACTACAAGAGTGTCACCAATTCTAACAGTTGCACTGTAAAAATTAGTTAATAAATATCCTCCCATTACACAAAGAAAAACTGAAGGCCAGATACTCCAATGAATTGGTTTTTTATACATAAAGAAAATGATGAATGGGACCATCGGCACATAAAAAATAGTAAAAAAAGCTGCATTAGCAACATCTGTGTAGATTAGGGCCACTTGTTGTAATGCTGATCCTAAAAATAAAGACAAACCTATTAAAATAGCTAAGTTAGTAAATTGTTTTTGATCTTTATTTATCGATTTAAAAAATTTTTTTCTTTCAAAAATAAAAGCTAAAGGTGCTACAGCTAAAAAACCAACAAAAAATCTTACTGCATTAAAGGTAAAGGGGCCAATATCGTCCATCCCTGTATCTTGAGCAATAAAAGTTGTTCCCCATATAAATGTACAGAGTAATGCGCTAAATAATGATACTGTTTTTGACATAGAAATTTATATAGCTAATTTATAAGCAAAATTTTTACCAAGATTTTCTTTAAGGTCATTATTAAATCTAGCTGCTTCAGCTCCATCAATTATTCTATGATCGTATGATAATGAAATTGGAAGCATAGTTCTGGTTTGAAACTTATCATCAATAAAAATTTGTTTTTTTTGAGATTTTCCAACCCCTAAAATTGCAACCTCAGGGAAATTTATTATTGGTGTGAAAAACGAACCACCAATTCCTCCAAGGCTAGTAATTGTCATAGATCCTCCAAAAAATTCTTTTTTATCTATCTTTAAATTTCTACACTGTTCACTGACACTTTTTAATTCATCACTTATATTGCTAATATTTTTATTATCAGCATTTCGTATTTTGGGTACCATCAAACCATGAGGTGTGTCTACCGCAATCCCAATATGAAAATATTTCTTTATAGTAATTTTGCCATTTTCTATATCATCAATTGATGAATTGAAGCTTGGAAATTTTTTTAAAGATGAAACTAAAGCTTTAACAATAAAGGCTAACGGTGTAATTTTCTTTTTCTCACCTGTATACATATCTGTGAGAGAGCTTCTAAACTCATCCATTTCAGTTATATCTAACTCATCATGATTAGTTACATGAGGTATTGTGGTCCAAGAATTTACCAAATAAGTAGAAGCTAATTTTTTAACTCTTGACATATCTTTAACCTCAACGTCTCCAAAATCTGAGTGAGAAAATTCACTTTTGATTTTTTTTTGTTTGGCTTCTTTTACATCGGTTGGTTTATTAATTTTAGAAGATATAAAGTTTTTTACATCACTCTCTACAACTCTTCCTTGTCTTTGACTTCCGTTAATTTCATTTATATCCACACCAAGCTCCCTTGCAAATTTACGCGCCTTAGGACTTGCTGCAGAAATTCCAGAAACATTTTTTTCTATAAATTTTTGTTTTGACTTATCGTTAACCGTTGCTTCTTTTTTAGTTTGAGTTTTTTTTTCTTCTTCTTCAATTTTAAACTGATCTTGAGAATTTACTTTGACCTCTTCACTATTTTCTATAATTAATATTGTGTCTCCTTCTGAAACCTTGTCTCCTACTTTAATATTTACCGACTTAACTTTTCCCTCAAAAATAGAGGGAATTTCAACGCTGGATTTATCACTTTCAATTGTAATAAGTGGATCATTTTTTGATACGGATTGACCATTCAAAACCAATACTTCAATCACCTCAACATCTTTAAACTCACCGATATTTGGAACCTTTATTTCTTTATCTGACATCTATAATTTTGTGGGCATTGGTTTACTGCCATCAATATTATACTTTTTTATGGCCTCTTTTGCATATTTTGAAGCTATCAGTTGTTCTTTTGCTAATACACTTAGTCCATAAGCAACTATATGCTCTTTATCAACTTCAAAAAATTTTCTAAGGTTTTTTCGAGTATCGCTTCTTCCGTAACCATCTGTACCTAGTGAGTAGAAACTTTTATTAGTATATGGTCTGATTTGGTCAGAATTCATTCTCATATAATCTGATGCTGCCATAATTGGACCTTCAGTTTTTCCTAAACATTTTTCTACAAATGAAACTTTTTGTTCTTTATCGGGGTTTAAAAGATTATATCTTTCAACTTCCATACCATCTCTTCTCAACTCATTAAAACTGGTAACACTCCAAATTTCACTATCTATCTGATATTCGTTTTGAAGGATTTCTGCTGCATCCATCATTTCTCTCAGTATTGTACCAGAGCCCAAAAGTTGAATTTTAGTTTTCTTATATCTACTTAATTCTTTAATTTTATACATTCCTTTTAAAATACCTTCTTCACAATTTTTATCTTTTGGTATAGCTGGGTGTGAATAATTTTCATTCATAGTGGTAATATAATAAAAAACATTCTCATTTTTTTCATGCATTCTTCTCAAGCCTTCTCTAAAAATTACAGCTAATTCATAGTGAAAAGTTGGATCATATGAAATACAATTTGGAATTGTTGACGCTATTAGATGACTATGGCCATCCTGATGTTGTAATCCTTCTCCTGCCAAAGTAGTTCTTCCAGCAGTTGCTCCAATTAAAAAACCTCTTGCTTGACTGTCTCCAGCTGCCCATGCAAGATCTCCTACTCGCTGAAAGCCAAACATTGAGTAAAAAATATAAATTGGTATCATTTCGATATCGTGATTTGTATAAGCTGTTGCGGCTGCGATCCACGATGACATTGCTCCAGCTTCATTAATTCCTTCTTCTAGTACCTGTCCACTCTTATCCTCTCTGTAAGAACTTAATTGCGCAGAATCTTCAGGTTCATATTTTTGTCCTTCGTGTGCATATATTCCTATTTTTTGAAAAAACCCTTCCATACCAAAAGTTCTCGCTTCATCAGGAATGATTGGAACTAACCTTGGTGAAACATTCTTGTCCCTTAATAAATTTGTAAACATTCTAACTAATGCCATGGTTGTTGACATTTCTTTTTCACCTGTCGACACTTTCATAAAATCAAAAATATCTTTTGCAGGCGCTTTAATTGGTTTTGAATAAGTTGTTCTCTCTGGCAAAGAACCACCAAGGTTCATTCTTCTTTCTTTAATATATTTAATTTCTGGAGATTTTTCATCTGGCTTAAAATACTCAACATTTTTTACTTGTTCATCTGTTAGGGGTACATCAAAACGGTCTCTGTAATATAACAAGTCATCAACATCCAATTTTTTAGTTTGATGGGTGGTATTAACGCTTTCACCTGTTTTCCCCATGCCATAACCCTTGATAGTCTTAGCTATTATAACTGTTGGGCTACCTTCGTTTTTTGATGCCTGATCATATGCAGCATAGACTTTATGCGGGTCATGACCACCTCTATTTAGTCTCCAAATATCTTTATCTGATAAACTAGAAACTAGCTCTTGTGTCTCTGGGTATTTCCCAAAAAATTTTTCTCTAACATAAGCTCCATCTCTAGCTTTCATTGCTTGGTACTCACCATCAACAGTTTCATTCATAACCTTAACTAGATGACCTGTTTTATCATTAGCAATTAAAGAATCCCAATATGAACCCCAAATTACTTTAATTACATTCCAACCAGCTCCTCTAAAACTTCCTTCTAGCTCTTGAATAATTTTTCCATTACCTCTAACAGGGCCATCTAATCTTTGAAGATTACAGTTTACAACAAATATTAGGTTATCTAATTTTTCCCTAGCAGCTAATCCTATTGCACCCAAAGACTCTGGCTCATCCATTTCTCCATCACCAAGAAATGCCCACACTTTTCTACCTTCATCTTTAATTAATCCTCTGTTAATTAAATACTTCATGTATCTTGCCTGATAAATTGCAAGCATAGGTCCTAACCCCATTGATACAGTTGGAAACTGCCAAAACTTTGGCATCAACCAAGGGTGTGGATATGAAGAAAGTCCACCTGGTTTTACTTCTTGTCTAAATCTATCAAGTTGTTTTTCATTTAATCTGCCCTCTAGAAACGCTCTAGCATAAATACCTGGTGCACTATGACCTTGAAAATAAACTAGATCACCACCAAATTTATTATTCTTGGCTCTCCAGAAATGATTCATTCCTACATCATAAAGCGTTGCCGCTGATGCAAATGTACCTATATGACCACCTAATTCAGGAAATTTTTTATTTGCTCTAACAACCATGGCTGCTGCATTCCACCTAATTAACGATCTAATTCTTCTTTCAATATTCTGCTCTCCATTGGACTTAACTTCTGCTTCTGGTGGGATTGTGTTTATATAAGGAGTGTGCTGAGTATAAGGAATATTTGCACCTTCTCGATATGCTTTGTTAATTAATTCTTTTATCAAAAAATGAGCTCTTTGATTTCCATCTTTTTCAACAACCGCAGATAAAGACTCTAACCAATCTTGAGTTTCTAGCGGGTCAATATCATGTTGATTTGTAACTTGAATTATATTTTTTTTTTTTTCTACAACCGGAATTTGTTGAGTGGCTGCTTCTTTTTTTTCATTTTTCAAAACTAATTCTGCCTGTTTAATAATACTTTCTGTATCTTTAGGAATTGGTTTTTCTAAAAGGCTTTCTTTTGAAGACTCAATATTTAACAATAAATCCCCTTTAGAAACTTTATCGCCCACTTTAATATTTACAGATTCTACCTTACCAGAAACTGTTGAAGGAATTTCAACACTAGATTTATCACTCTCAATAGTAACGACAGGATCATTTAAGTTTATTTGGTCTCCAACTTTTACTAAAAGTTCAATAACCTCAACTTTTTCAAATTCACCAATGTCTGGAACAAGTAATTTTTCACTCATTATTTAAACCGATTTATACACTTAAAAAAACTATATCTCATTTTATTTTAGCACAATAATAAGCTTTTTTGTTCAAACCTGTATTTTTATTGAACAAAAAACTTTAAAAATTAACAAATAGATAAGAAGTTAATTTCTCTCGACACATATGGCTATTCCCATTCCGCCACCAATACAGAGAGTGGCGCAGCCTTTACTTTTATTTTGTCTAATCATCTCGTGAATAAGGGTTACTAAAATTCTAGTTCCTGAAGCTCCAATTGGATGTCCTAATGCTATTGCTCCACCATTCACATTTGCAATCTCTTTACGAATTTTAAGATCTCTAATTACAGCAATACTTTGAGCTGCAAATGCTTCATTTATTTCAAACAAATCAACATCTTCTCTCTCCCATTTAGCTTTTTCTAAGGCGAGATTAACAGCTTTAATCGGACCTAGTCCCATTAATGATGGTTCAACACCACAGGTTGCCCAAGATACCACTTTTACTAACGGTTCTACACCTCTAAGTTCTGCCTCTTCTCTAGACATAAGTATAGTTCCTGCCGCACCATCATTTATTCCTGATGAATTACCTGCGGTAACTGTTCCATTATCTTTGAAAACAGTTTTTAATTTTTTTAGATCTTCTAAGTTTAAATTGCTTCTTGGATGTTCATCTTTTTCAAAAAGAAAATTCTTATTATCTGTATTAATCTTTAATTTTATCAGCTCATTTTTGAATCTATTTTCATTTATAGCTTTTTGAGTTTTTTCTTGAGAGTTTAATGCAAATAAATCTTGTTCGTCTCTAGAAATTTTGTATTTTTCTGCAATATTTTCGGCAGTAATTCCCATATGATAATTGTTAAATGAGTCTATTAACCCATCATTGATCATCGTATCCACTAGCTTATCTTCGTCTAGTTTTTTATCTTCTCGATAAAATATAGCATGTGGTGCTCTAGACATGTTTTCTTGTCCACCAGCAACTATAATTTTATTTTCACATAGTTTAATGGACTGATAACCTGAAATTACAGATCTTAATCCAGATCCACATACTTGATTAATTATGTGTGCAGGTTTTGAAACTGGAATTCCAGCATGAATAGATGCTTGTCTTGCGGGGTTTTGTCCTAGCCCTGAAGTAAGAACATGACCCATAATCACTTCATCAATATCTTCTGGTTTTAATTTTGATTTAAAAATAGCTTCTTTAATAGCTAATGCTCCTAGTTTATCAGCACTAAGATTTTTTAGATACCCCTTATATGTACCTATAGGTGTTCTTAAAGCTGCTGTAATAACTACATCGTTTCTTTTTTTGCTCATTGCTAATACAGCATAATATTTTATAACTTAAATTACATCAAAAACTTTGATATGTTGGGTAAATTATTTAATTAAGGACCGCTGGCCAAATTGGATAAGGCGCTCGGCTACGAACCGGGAGATTCCAGATTCGAGTTCTGGGCGGTCCACCAAAAAGGATAAATAAAAATGTTAGATTGGCTATTAAAATCATCACTACAAAAATCAGTTATATATTTTTTTATAATTGTTTTTATAATCTTATTAATTTTAACTTTCGTACTATAAAGGAATATGAGTAATCAATTTGAGCAAATAAGTATTAAACCTGGTTTTATGAAACACAATGGTGGTGTTTTATTTAGAACAGTGTCTGATACAGAATATGAATTTAAAACTATAATTAATGAAGATCATTTAAATGCTGCTGGGATAACTCATGGTGGTTTTTTAGCAGCCTTAATTGATGCGGGAGCGGGGACTGCTGCACATAGAGCATCTGGAAATGCACCTTGTGTAACCATTTCATTAGACCTAAAGTTTATTGGTGCATCAAAGGTAGGAGATGAGGTTACTGGTTTTGCAAGAATCCTTAAAAAGACCAGTACACTAGTATTTTTATTTTGTGAGCTGAAATGTGATGATAAAATTATAACTTCAGCATCAGGGATATGGAAAATTTTAAAAATAAAACCATCTGATCTTGGTCCTGGTGGGTAATTATTCTTTTCTTCTAGAGTTTAAATAACCAAATATAATTAATAATAAAATTGCTATAGGATAAATAATTCTTTTATTTGGTCTATCTATATTTTCTACTTTAAATTCACTTATATAATCGCCAGTTTCAAAACCACTTTTTTTAGCTTTTCCATTCCACTGTAATGTATCTACGATAATTTTATTTTCTTCTCTAACTAAACTGATTCCATATTGTTCTAAATTATACTCTGTTTCAAAAGTATTTTTTTTGATTACAAATAACTTATATCTTTCACCATAATTACTTGGGCGTGTTACTTTAAATCTGGCTTCTTTGTTAGGATTAAATTTTATTGAATGAATTTTGTTTATATCCTTATAGTTATATTTTGGATAAAATTTATTTAAAACAAATTCTGGTGCTAATAATGAAATAGAAATTAATAAAAAAACAATTATTTCGTACCATCTTAATCTATTAATAAACCAACCTTGTGTTGCAGAAGTAAAAACAAGTATTCCAATTAATGAAGTTATGATTACAAGTAATCCATGCCAAATATTTTCAATACCAATTAATAACAATTCATGATTAAACAGAAATACTATAGGTAAGATTCCTGTTCTTAAACTATACCAAAAAGCCTGCAAACCAGTTTTAAGTGGGTCTCCCCCTGAAATAGCTGCTGCTGCGTATGATGCCAAACCGACAGGTGGAGTAACATCGGCCATTAAACCAAAATAAAAAACAAATAGATGAACTGCTATTAATGGAAAAATAAAACCGGATGCATTTCCAACATCAACTAATACTGTTGCCATTAATGAAGCCACCACAACATAGTTTGCTGTTGTGGGAAGACCCATGCCAAGCAACAAACACAAAATTATTGTTAAAAATAATAAAATAATAACATTATCTTTTGCAATAGACTCTATAACTATAATTAAATTTGTACTTAGGCCTGTAGAACCTACAGCTCCTACTATTATACCTGCTGTTGCAATTGCAATTCCAACACCAACCATATTTAAAGCACCTTTTTCAAAACCAACTATAGTTTGATTAAACCAAGTTTTTAAAGCTGCCCTAAAATCTTGACCTTTAATTAATATGTAAACTAGATTTACAATGATTAATGCAATTGTCGCATAAAATATGGAGTATGAAGCTGTAAATCTTAGATAAACAAGCATGTATATCAAAACAAAGATGGGAATTAAAAAATGTATTCCTGAGAAAAATGTTTTTTTCAAATTTGGAACATCTGCATCATCCATGCCTTTTAAATTCAATTTTAGTGCTTCAAGGTGAGAAATATAGAATAATGCAACGTACGAAATAATTGCTGGTAAAAATGCATGTTTAACAATTTCGAAGTAAGTTACCCCAATAAAGCTTGCCATCACAAAAGCTGCTGCACCCATTACAGGTGGCATTAACTGTCCATTTACGGAGGATGATACTTCTATTGCACCAGCCTTTTCTTTTGAAAAACCTGTTTTTTTCATTATTGGAATTGTAAAAGTTCCAGTTGTTACAGTATTTGCAATTGAAGATCCTGAAATTAAACCAGTCATTCCAGATCCTAAAATTGCTGCTTTAGCGGGCCCACCTCTCATTTTTCCAACCATAGCAAAAGCTAAATCTAAAAAATATTTTCCTCCACCTGCTGTTTCAAGAAGCGCACCAAATAAAACAAATAAAAAAATAAAATCTACTGAAACGCCTATTGGAATTCCAAATATAGCTTCTTGGTCAAGCCACTGAAAGCCAACTAATCTATTTAATGAAAGTCCACTATGAGAAATTATTTCTGGCGCGTATCTTCCAAAATATGAAAAAAATAAAAAACAAACTGCAATAATCACTAAAGGTAAACCAATTACTCTTCTAGTTGCTTCAAGTAATATTAAGATACCTAAACTTCCGAGAATTAACTCAACTGGAAGATTAAAATTTTTACCAAATGGAATATTTAAAAGAACTCCACCTCTATCCACCAACTGATCATAAAAAAAATAAATATATAGACAGCAGAAAGCACCAACAAAACTAATTATAATATCAAATATAGATATTTTTTTTCCTTTTAAAGTTGGATAAATTAAAAAAGCTAAAGTTAATGCAAACCCTAAATGAATAGCTCTGGCTGGAAGTCCTTTAAACATTCCTATATTAAACCAAAAAGGAAACGGTGAAGCATACCAAAGCTGAAATAATGACCAAATGATTGCAATACTTGCAACTATCTTTAAATGAAGACCAGTTAGATTTCTAGTTGGTGATAAGTCTTCTTTAATCTTGCTATCAATATTAAAGTCAATTTGAGCCTTCATTACAAATCAATAAAATTATATTTCATTAGATAATTAAAGTTTTATATTATTTTTTTGTTTCAAAAAAGATTAATACACATAAAAAAAAGGCCCAATAAATATATCAGGCCTTTTAATTTAATTATGAATTTGGATTACATTAATCCAGCTTCTATATAGTATCTTTTAGCACCTTCATGTAATGGAGCTGATAAACCATCAGCAATCATATCTTCTTTTTTAAGTGAAGAGAAAGCAGGATGTTGTTTTTTGAAATCATCAAAATTTTCAAATACTGCTTTTACCACTAGATAGACAAGGTCCGCTTCAACCATATTACTAGTTACAACGGTAGCTTTAACACCAAAAGTAGTCGCATCCTTTTTTTGTCCTGAGTAAGTTCCTTTTGGAATTACAGCTTGTGCATAATAATCAGCACCACTAATTAATGCTTTAACTTCAGGGCCTGTTAAATTAATAGGCGAAGCTTTAGCTGCACAAGTTGCTGCTTGTTCCATAGCTCCATTTGGAAATCCTACAGAATAACCAAAAGCATCAATTTTACCATCACACAAAGCTTTTACTTGCTCAGATGAGGTTAATTCAGTAGTTGATTTAAAGAAACTATTATCAACACCTTTTGCTTTCATAAGCTCTTCCATAGTTCCTCTTTGACCAGAACCTGGGTTACCAATATTTACAACTTTTCCTTTAAGACCAGCAAAATCTTTAATCTTTGCTTTTTTTCTAGCCCAAATTTGAAAAGGTTCGTTGTGAACTGAAAAAACAGCTCTTAAACCTTTGTACTGTTTTCCTTCCCATTTGCTTGATCCGTTTACAGCATGATATTGCCAGTCAGACTGAGCTACACCAAATTGAAATTCACCTGCTGCGATTTGACCAATATTATAATTTGATCCACCAGTTGAAGGCGCAGTACATCTGTAAGCTTTATCTATACCTTTTTTTCTTCCGTGTTCTTTTGCTATTGCTGATTTATGAAGCATTTTGCAAATTGCGTTACCAGTTTGGAAATATACTCCAGTTGGTCCACCTGTTCCTATCGTGAAGAACTCTGCAGATTTTGCAACACCAGTGAAAGATAAAGATGCAACAAAGATTAGTAGAGCGCTTAATAGAGATGTTATTATTTTTTTCATGTTCTCTCCTCTAAGTCGTTATTTTTATTAATTAAATTAAACAATAATTAAGAGGGTATGTATAGCTAGTATTTATGTTGATGTTGACCATTTTTTTAACTTATCAACACCCTCTACTATTTTGGGAGCAAGTTTTAAAATTAAATTATCGTCAATTTTTTCTCCATCTTGAGTCTGATTCATAAAATTTTGACCATCAAAATCGGTAAAGCTTAATCTTGCTAACATCTTATTCTTCTCAAAACCAAAATCTGATCCTGGTAATAACGCTACACCTGTTTCCTTTAAAATATTGTCACACATTTCTGAGGATGAATTAAATTTTTTATTTAAAAATTCTGGCATAAGATAAAATCCACCTTGAGGTTTATTAATTGAGACCTTATTTGACTTTAAATTCTCATAAACATAGCTACCAACTGCATTAAGAATTTTTTTAGAGCTGTTTATATATTTGCTATGATCATTTGTATAAGCAGTAATCGCAGCATATTGAATTGGTGCACTGACAGCAGAAAAAGTTTCACTAGCCAAAACATTAATTGAATTTTTTAAAATATTTAAAGAATCTGGAATTATAAAATAACCTAATCTCCACCCACCTGCACCACACCATTTGCTTAAACCTGTGCTGATAATAGTTTTTTCAGGACAAAAACTTGAAATAGATTTAAACCCTTCATCAAAACTCAACTCAGAATAAATTTCATCTGATAGAATAATAAGATTATATTTTTTAGCAATCTCACTAATTTCTTCTAGATTTTTACAAATCTGTCCTGATGGATTATTTGGTGAATTCAAAAATAATAAATAGTTTTTATTTTTATCCTTTAAAATAACCTCTTCAATCTCAGATCCAGTAGGAAACCAATTATTTTCTCTTTTTGTTTGAATTGATTGAATTTTATTTCTTCCTAGAATTGCTTGTGGGGCATAAGAAACCCAGCTTGGTACTGGCAATATTATTTCTCCATCAAATAAAATGTGTAGTAAAAACATCAATTCTTTTGAGCCAGGACCTATAATTACATTTTCAGATTTGTAATTATAGTCTTTTTTAACTGATGTATATTTTGCAACAGCATCTCTAAGCTCATTAAGACCTTGCATTGATAAATATTTATTTTGATAGGCATTATCTTTTAACGCATTAACAATATCAGTTGGTATCTGGAATGGAGATTGACCAAATCCAAATTTAAATATTTTTTCACCTTTATCTTCTAGCTTTCTAGAGAATTCATTAATTTTTAAAGTAGAGGATGGTTCTAGACCTTTAACTATATTTTTTAACATTTAATAATTTAATTCCTTTAAATTTTTATATTGATCTAAAACTCTTGGATTTGCTAGCGCTTCTTTATTTTTAATTTCATTTCCTTCTATTGTGTTTTTTACAGCTAGTTCAACTATTTTACCGTTTTTAGTTCTTGGAATGTCATCAACTACTATAATTTTAGACGGAACATGTCTTGGAGATGCATTTTTTCTAATTTGTATTTTAATTTTTTTTAATAAATCTTCATTTAACAATTGTTTGGGGTTTAAAACTATAAACAAAATTACTCTGACGTCATTATCCCATGCTTGACCAACAACAATCGACTCTTTGATTTCTATAAACTTTTCCACCTCAGAGTATATTTCAGCAGTTCCGAGTCTCACTCCTCCAGGATTAAGTGTCGTATCTGATCTACCATGGATAATAAAGCCACCACCTTTCTTTATCTCTGCATAGTCACCGTGATACCATGTGTTTAAAAAATTATTAAAATATGCTTTTTTAAATTTAATATCATTTTTATCATTCCAAAATTTTAAAGGCATTGATGGGAAAGGGTTTTTACAAACTAGCTCTCCTTTTTTATTTTTTAAAGATTCACCCTTTTCATTAAAAACATCAACATTCATACCTAAACCTTTATTTTGTATTTCACCTAAAATTACAGGTTGGTATAAATTCCCCAAGATAAAACAAGAAACAATGTCTGTACCCCCAGAGATAGAAGACAAATGAACATTTTTTTTTATGTTCTCGTATATATATTTAAACCCATCATTTGATAATGGAGATCCTGTGGAACAAATTGTTCTTAATTTTGATAATTTATATTTATATTTTAAGAAGGGCTTAGATTTACGAAGAGCATCAACATATTTTGCACTAACACCAAATAAAGTAATTTTTTCTTTTTCGGCTATTTTTATTAACAAATCATCTTTTTTATACATTGGCGACCCATCAAATAAAACAATAGATGCTTTTGAAGCTAAGACACTTACCAGCCAGTTCCACATCATCCATCCACAAGTAGTAAAATAAAAAATATTATCCCCTTCTCTAATATCACAGTGAAGCTGGTGCTCTTTTTTATGTTGAAGTAAAACCCCTCCACTCCTATGACTTATACATTTTGGTTTTCCTGTAGTTCCACTTGAATATAAGATTGCAAGATCTTGCTCAAAATCAAATTTAGGAAATTGAATCTCTTCAGATTCTTGTTTCATTAACTCACTCCATTTAAGTATTTTCGGTTTTTTGGATATATATTTATTTTCTAAGTATTTTTCTCCCGGGTAATTAACAATGACAACATATTTGATAGAGGGTATCTCTTTTAAAATTAGTGGAATTCTTTCTAAAGTATTTATTTCTTTTCCATTATAAAAATATTTATCTACTACAAATAAAACTTTAGGGCTGATTTGTGAAAAACGTTCTACTACACCTTTAACACCAAAATCTGGTGAGCATGAGGACCATATTGCTCCTAAAGAAGAGGAGGCTATAAACGCTTCAATAGTCTCAATGGTATTGGGCATATATGCGACAACCCTATCTTTTTTTTTAATATTAATACTTTTTAAAAATTTAGATATTTTACTTACATTAAGGTTTAGTTCTTGCCAGCTTCTTTCTTTTCGAAAACCATTCTCACTAATGAATGTTATTGCCTTATTATTATTATTTTTTGAGAGTAAATTTTCAGCAAAGTTTAATTTTGAATTTGGTAAAAATTTATTTTTATAAAATATCTTTGATTTTTTTATTTTAATTTTGCTCTTAAATCCTTTAATTTCAGAAAAATCCCAAATTGAACTCCAAAAATTACCAGGATTTTTAATACTCCATTTTAAAATATTTTCGTATTTTTGATTAAATTTCTTTTTGAATTTTTTTGAAATGAATCTCTCATAACTTGATAAAAGAGATTTTTTTTTTTGATTAGGTGATGCTTCCCATAGCTTTTGGTTCATAGTTTTGCTTCAAAATATTAATTCAGAATTGTTTTTAATTATGTTAATCTATAAGCAAATAAAGCATAAATGAGAACTTATTCTTCTACGATTCGGTCATGTTTTAGTCTATTTTTGTTCTTTATGAGCAACAACATATAGTGGGGTAAAAATTAAAGGTACCATAAATAGAAATGTCTAAAAACAAAATCACAGCTGTTCTGGGGCCAACAAATACTGGAAAAACCTACCTGGCAATTGAAACTATGCTTTCTTTTGACTCGGGGATGATCGGTTTTCCTCTAAGACTTCTTGCGCGAGAAGTGTACGATAAAATTATTAAAAAAATAAGTATAGATAGAGTTGCTTTAATTACCGGTGAAGAAAAAATAATTCCTACAAATGCAAAATATTTTCTTTGTACTGTTGAGTCTATGCCAATTAATAAAAATTTAGATTTTGTTGGGATAGACGAAATACAAATGTGTGCAGATCATGAAAGAGGACATATTTTTACTGATAGATTATTAAACCTTCGTGGACAAAAACTAACAATGCTAATGGGGTCGAACACTATTAAAAATATAATAGACAAACTTGACGAAGATACTGAATTCATAAACAGAGAAAGACTTTCTAAACTTTCATATGTGGGGCATAAAAAAATTTCAAGAATAAATAGAAAAACAGCAATAATAGCTTTTTCAACTGAAGAAGTTTATGCGATTGCAGAACTTGTTAGAAGACAAAAAGGTGGGGCAGCTATTGTCATGGGCTCTTTAAGTCCGAAAACAAGAAACGCTCAAGTTCAATTATATCAGTCTGGAGATGTAGATTTTCTTGTTGCAACTGATGCAATTGGAATGGGAATTAACATGGATTTAGAAAATGTTTTTTTTTCAAACTTAAAAAAATTTGATGGAAGAAAATTAAGACGTCTTAACATGTCTGAAATTGCACAAATTGCTGGAAGAGCTGGTAGGTATTTAAATGATGGAAATTTTGGAATTACTGGTGATTGTAAAGAAATTTCTGCAGATGAAGTTGAACTACTTGAAAATCACAAATTTGAAGAAATTCAAATGCTTTTTTGGAGAAATTCTAATTTAAATTTTAATAATGCTTTAAGCTTAATTAAATCACTTGAAGAAAAACCTAATAGAAATTGGTTGAGAAAAATACATGAGTGTGGTGATGAAAAACTTTTAAAATATTTTTTAAAAGACATGGAGAGTCACAATATTAAAAATAATCAAGAAACATTAGAATTACTTTGGGAATGTTGTCAAATACCTGATTTTGTAAAAAAAACTTATGGTAACCATCTTGAAGTAGTTAGTAAAGTTTTTAGCTTTTTAAATGGTCAAGAATGTAAAATTTCTAGTGATTATATGAGATTGCAGTTAGTAAAGTTAGATAAATTAGAAGGAAATGTTGATTCTTTATCAAATAGAATTGCAAATGTTAGAACTTGGTCATATGTTTCAAATAAAATTAATTGGGTTGAAAACCAAAGTTATTGGATTGAAAAAACGAAATTATTAGAGGATAGGTTATCTGATAGACTACATGAAGAACTTACCAAAACATTCATTGACAAAAGAGCCAGTGTGCTTGCAAGAGGATTGAAACAAGATATGGAATTCAAAACTGAAATAATGGAAGATGACAAAGTAATAATTGATGATCAATTTATTGGAAACTTAAAAGGTTTGAGGTTTGAAATGGACTTAAAAACTGGTGCACTCGACAACGATATTAAGTCATTAAAAAAAACAGCAAGACAAACAGTAGGTCCTGAACTAAAAAAAAGAATTCAATCCATTATAGATACAAAGCTAATAGAAATAAAAAATGATTTTAAAATTTATTGGAAAAATTTTTCGATTGCTAAATTAATTCCCGGTAAGGATTACTTAAGCCCTGATATATTTTTAATAGTAGATGATATTTTAGAAAATGAGGATAAACAAAAATTATCAGAATTTATTGAAAAATGGATTAAAGAAAAAATAAACCTAGTATTAAAAAGTTTAATCGATTTAAAAGATTTAAAAGAAAGCAACTCATCAATTAAAGCTTTAGCTTATCAATTATATGAAAACAATGGTGTAATTAAAAGAGAAGTAGTAGCTGATTATTTAAAGAAACTTGGTCAAGATGAGAGAAAAATTTTGAGAGATTTAGGAGTAAAATTTGGTAGGTATCATGTTTTTTTATTTAGATTATTAAAACCTGAAGCTGTTTCCTTAAGAACTTTACTATGGAAAAATTTTAATCAAATAAACTTTAATTTAACTCCTCCTACTTTTGGCTTAAATTTTTTAGATAATAAAAATATAAAAAATAAAAACTTTATGCTTCTTTGTGGTTTTGAAAGTTTTGATAACTATTTTGTTAGAATAGACATTCTAGAAAGGTTATTTGTACAAATCATAAACTCCGACTCTGAAAAAGGTAAAGAAATTAAACTAATTCCTGAAATGCTAAATTTATTAGGATGCAGTAAAGAAAATTTTAAAAAATTGATTGAAAAAATGAATTACAAAACACTTGAAAAAGATAATAATATTTATTTTAAATATAGTCCAAAAAAACAAATTAAAAAAACTTTTAAAAAAACAACTCCTTTAAACAATCCATTTAAGATATTAAAAAATTTAAATTTTAATTAATGATCAACTTTTTTAAAAATAAACAGAAAGATAACATAACTGATGACAAATCTTATTCTAATATTGCAGCTTTATTAATTCATGTGGCAAAAATTGATGAAAATTATGAAGATAAAGAAAAAGAGATTATAAAAAAAACTTTAATTGAATTGGGTGCAGAAAGTTCAAATATAGATAAATTAATTTCAGATGCGTCAATTATTGAAGAAAATTCAAACCAAATACTAAATTTCACAAGAGAGGTTAAGAATGCTCCTGAATCAGATAAAATTAGAATTATTGAATCTCTATGGAAAATCATTTATTCAGATGATAATGCAGATATGTATGAGACAAACTTAATGAGGAGGCTTGCTGGTTTATTATATATAGATGCTAAAATAATGGGTGACTTAAAAAAAAAAATAAAACAAGAATTAAACAAATGACCTACCTTGTAAATGACAAATGTATTAAATGTAAAATGATGGACTGTGTTGAAGTTTGTCCAGTCGATTGCTTCTATGAGGGTAAAAATATGCTTGTAATTAAACCAGACGAGTGTATAGATTGTGGCGTTTGTGAGCCAGAATGCCCTGTTGATGCAATAGTAGCAGATACAGAATCTGGAAGCGAAAAATGGCTTGAAGTGAATACAAAATATTCTGAAATTTGGCCAAACATAACTGTTAAAAAAGATCCTCCAGAGGATCATGAAAAGTATAAAAATGAAGAAAACAAGTACGACAAATATTTTAGCGAAAATCTTTAAAAAAACTTCAGTGAAAAAAGTAAAAAAAAAAGTCGTTATAAAGACTTTAAAAAAACCAAAGATAAAAAAAGTTAAAAAATCTATTTCTACAAAATCTATTAAAGTAAAAAAAAACCATCCAATAAAAACTAAAAAGAATTTAAAAGCAGTTACTACAAAACCTGTTAATCAGAAATCAGAGATTAAAACTGATAATTTAAGAATTTCAAAAAGTAATGAAATTAAACCTGAGATTAAAAAAGTAAAAAAACAAGAAACGGAAAAAAAAGAATACAAGGTAAAAGATTATGTTGTTTATCCAAAACATGGTATTGGACAAATTATTGAATTTAAAAAAATTAATATTGGTGGCATAGATGTTGAAACATATGTTCTTAAGTTTGAAAAAGATAAAGCTAATGGAATGGTTCCAGTTAACAAGCAATCTCACCTGAGACCTCTTGCAACCATTAACCAGGTGAATAAATGTATCGCTATTTTAAAAAGTAAACCAAAAATAAAAAGATCAATGTGGAGCAGAAGAGCACAAGAGTATGAAGCAAAAATTTCTTCTGGTAAAATTTATGAACTTGCAGAAGTTGTAAGAGATTTGAACAAAGGAGATGATCTAATGGTTGATCAATCTTATAGTGAAAGACAACTCTTTGAAAAAGCTTATGAAAGAATTTTATCAGAATTTAAAATAGTAATTGGTGTGTCCTTAGAAGACACACAAAAAAAATTAGATAAAGCCCTTAAAAGGAACCTGGAAGGTCAATCTAAAACGGCAGTGCCTATAACAACCCCTAAGGTTATAACGCCGGAAGAAACTGACGTGGAACCAACCTCTGATACAGAAGATTAAAATTTAATATAAAAAAAAACGCCTCTCACACATATAGTTATGAGAAGCGTTTTTTGAAAAGATTAAGATACTATCTTTTTCTTTTCTTCGCTTTTTTAGCTTTTTTAGCTTTTTTCTTAGTTTTCTTTTTAGCTTTTTTAGCTTTTTTTCTTGTAGCCATCTTTAGCTCCCTGTTTAAGTTAAACGAATCAAAGTGATTCGTTATTAACTTATTTTTATTTTTTTATACAAGTGATGTCAATTCTTTAATTAAACAACATTTTTTTAATAATTTTTTTAATAATTTTTTTTTAATAATTTTTTTTTGTAAGTAAAAAAGTTAGAGTTTATGCGATTAATAATCTATTTTTAATGGCATGAATTAATAAAGTTTTTCTATTTCTGTTTTATAATTATTTATAATTTTATACCTTTTTAATTTTAAAGTCGGAGTCATAAAACCGTTTTCAATTGTAAATTGATCTTTAATTATTAAAAATTTTTTTATTTTTTCTATTTGAGATAAACTTTTATTTATTTTTTCTATTTCTATTTGAATTTTTTCTTCTGAAGTATTTTTGTACTCTCCACTCAAAACAATTAAACAAATTAAGTATTGTTTATTATCACCATAAACTAAACTTTGTTCAATGTAATTAGATTTATTCAAATCATTTTCAATTTTAATTGGTGAAATATTGTCACCGCCAGGCGTAATAATTATATCTTTTTTTCTATCTGTTATCTTTAAAAATTCTCCATCAAATTCTCCGACGTCACCAGTATACAACCAGCCATCTTTTAAAACTTCATTGGTTTCTTTTTCTTTTTTCCAATAGCCCATCATTACATTTTCTCCCTTAACAATTATTTCTCCGTCTTCAGCGATTCTAACTGAATTTCCTTTAAATGGAGGTCCTACCGTCTCAACTCTAATATCGTCTATAGGGTTGCAGCTTACAACTGGTGATGTTTCTGTTAGTCCATATCCTTGAAGTGTTGGTAGTCCAATAGCATTTAAAAATAATCCTACTTCTTGATCAAGAGCACCACCACCAGAAACAAATGCTTTTAACTTTCCACCAAATTGATTTTTAATTTTTTTTCTTACTAATTTTTCACAAATAAAATTCATTAAATTTTCTATTAAAGAAAATTTTTTCTTATTCAATTTTTTTTTTCCTAAACTAATTGTTTGGTTAATGAGCACTTTTTTAATTCCTGTTGCCTTATTAAATGACGCATTAATTTTTTGATATAGATTTTGATAAAACCTAGGTACTGCTGTCATTATCTCTGGCGAACAATCTCTCATATTTTTAACTAACTTATCTATACTTTCTGCATAGTGTACTTTTGCTGCCACAACAATTTGAACAAATTGAACTGTATGTTCATATGAATGAGATAGGGGAAGCCATGTTAAAAATTTGGGTTTATTCGAAATAAATTTTTTTAATAAGCTATATGAACCTTCGCAATTATTAAGTATTCCTCCATGACTTAACATTACCCCTTTTGGGTTTCCTTGTGTGCCAGAAGTATAAATGATACATGCAATGTCTTTTCTATAAATTTTTAAATCCATAAGATTTTTTTTATTATAGTTTTCTTTTTTAAAAATATTTTCTGTATTTAATATAAAATTATTGTCAAAATTTTTTATCTTTTCAAAAACAATAATCTTTTTTATAAAATTTTTTTTTGGAATAATATTTTTTACTTTTTCATATTGAATTTTATCTGAAACAATAATTATTGTCGGTGTACAATCATCAATAATGTACTCATAATCTCTTTCCACATATGTTGTGTAAGCAGGAACTGTTGTTCCTCTTGATAACATGATTGAAAGATCTGCAATCATCCACTCAGGTCTATTTTCAGAAATCAATAAGCACCTATCGCCTTTAATTATATATTTTGATATTTCTTCAGATAATTTCATTATATTTTCATAAACATCTCTCCATGAATATTTTATCTCAATATTTTTTAATGATTGTAAAAAAACATCTTCTTTGTTTTGTTTTTCATATTGATGATTAAACAATTCTAATAAATTATTGATTTTATCTATTTTCATAAATTTTGGTGGGCGAAGAGAGAATCGAACTCTCACTTCTTGCGAAACACGATTTTGAGTCGTGCGCGTCTACCAGTTCCGCCACTCGCCCTGCGTTTTAACTATTATAACTATAAAATTAAATAGTATAAGAACTTAATTTATATTAAAACCGAAAAAATGATTAAACATTTATATCAAAAATCTTTAAAACTCGCTGCACACAAGAGTTCAAAAACATATTTGGCAATAGTGTCTTTTGTAGAAAGTTCTTTTTTTCCTATTCCACCAGATGTCATGATTGCACCAATGGTGATTGCAAAAAAAGAAGATTACTTAAAAATTTTTTTAATAGCTACAATATTTTCTACATTGGGAGGCTTTTTAGGTTATTTTATAGGTTTGTCTTTTTCAGATATAGCAATGCGTGTTATTGAATTTTATGGTTATGAAAATAAAGTTGATGATTTAAAAGATAATTTTTCTATTGGTGATGGTCGCTATATTTGGATAGCCACATTATTTCTTGCTGGATTTACACCTCTACCATTTAAAGTTTTTACTATTACTAGTGGCATGATTAGTTTTAATTTATTTTTATTTGTTTTTATTTGTTTAATTTCTCGAGGTTTGAGGTTTTTCATTGTTTCTTATCTTTTGTTTAAGTTTGGTGATAGTTTTAATAAGTTTATGGAAACCGAGGCAGCAAAATGGTTTACTATTTTTGGTATTTTAATTGTAGCTATTTTTGGTTTAATATATTTACTATTTAAATAATATGCCTTTAATTAAATACCAAAAATCTCTAAATCTAATATTATTTTTTAGTATTTTTGCGCTTATTTCAGCTTACTTCATTCAATATATATTGGGTCACCAACCTTGTAATTTATGTTTAATTGAAAGGGTTCCTTATATCTCTGCAATAATAATTATTTTATTATGTTTTTATTTAAAAAAATTTGAGAAAATATCTTTGATTTTTCTTAGTTTAATATTTTTTTTTGCTACAATAATATCTTTCTATCATTTTGGAATTGAACAAGGTTTTATTAAAGAGTCTTTAGTCTGTGATTTAGACGAAGAAGAGATAATTCTGAATTCTGAAGAATTATTAAAAAAATTAAAAGAGAAAACCGTAAGTTGTAAAGATATTACTTTTAAAATTTTTGGTTTATCTCTTGCGACTATAAATATTATTATTTCTTTAGTATTATGCGTTATAACTATGAAACATTTTTTAAATTATGAAAAAAACAGATAAAAATAAATTAAAAGAATTTATCAGAGTAGATCATGCTGGAGAACGTGGTGCAATAAAAATTTATGAAGGGCAA
The DNA here is from genome assembly GCF_047720265.1 of Candidatus Pelagibacter sp. Uisw_134_02. Taxonomy (GTDB): domain Bacteria; phylum Pseudomonadota; class Alphaproteobacteria; order Pelagibacterales; family Pelagibacteraceae; genus Pelagibacter. Next base: position 8,554 of record NZ_CP159813.1, on the reverse strand, counting down.
CTATTGGCACTTAATACGTTTGTAAAAGATGATAATCTAAAAAAAAAAATTGAAGAAATGAAAATTCATGAAAAAGAACACTGTGATTATTTTGAAAATGAAATTAAAAAAAGAAATATTAAACCTACAAAATTTTTACATTTGTGGGATATGCTTGGTGTCGGTTTAGGATTTGGTTCAGCAATATTAGGCAAGAAAGCTGCCATGCTTTGTACCGCCTCAGTTGAAGAAGTTATTGATAAACATTATTCTGACCAAATCAAAGAACTAAAAAATGATGAAAAAAAATTAAAAGATAAAATTATTAAATTTAGAGAAGATGAATTACACCACAAAGATATAGCTTATCAAGAAGGAGCTACAAAAGAAGGTGTATATTTAATTTTAGATAAGATAATTAAAACTGGCTCAAGAATAGCTATTAATATATCTGAAAAAATATAACTAAGCCTCTAGCTCAACATCCCAATACAAATAGTCCATCCAACTTTTATGAAGAAAATTTGGTGGAAAATATTTACCATTTTTATGTAGATCTTCTGTCGATGGTCGAAAAGGTTCTTGATTAAGAGTCATTTCTGAATTTTTTAACAACCTTCCACCTTTTTTTACATTGCACGAAGAACATGCAGTAACTACATTGTCCCAATTTGTTTGTCCTCCTTTTGATCTGGGAAGCAAGTGATCGAACGTTAATTCTTGATCACTCCCACAATATTGGCATAGAAATTTATCTCTTAAAAAAACATTAAATCTTGTAAAACTTGGGTTGGATTGTGGTTTGATAAAACTTTTTAAAGCAATAACACTTGGTAATTTCATATTAAATGATGGACTCCTTATAACTCTATCATAATTACTAACTATAGTTACTCTGTCTAAAAAAACAGATTTTACTGAATCTTGCCAACTCCATAGAGACAGTGGATAATAACTTAATGGTCTATAGTCAGCATTTAAAACTAATGCAGGACATTTTTCTAAAGAAAGATTTTGATTTGACAAAAGCATTTGAAAATTCTAACTGAAAAAAATTATTTTATCAATAAATAGAATTTTTATCTAATTTGAAAATTATTTTTTATATAACTTAATGCTAAACTTGAGGCTTCAATTGGAATATGATGCTCACAATCTTTGATCATTTTTGTCGCTATTTCAATGTCATTTCTAATTAAAAAATCCTTAGCCTCTAATAAAAAAGTTGGTGATACAACCTCATCCTTATCCCCGTGTATTAAAAGCATTTTTGTTGAAGAATTTTTTCTTTTTATAATATCTTTCTCATTTATTATTTTTCCTGAAAAACCAACAACACAATTATAATTTATATTGCTTGTTAATCCCAAATTTATGGACATCATACATCCTTGACTAAAGCCAGATAGGCAGATTTGTGAATTTTTTAATGCATATTCATTTTTTACTTCTTCAATAAACTCTTTAAGCTTTATTTCAGCTTTTTTAGACTGTTCTAGAATATATTCTGGATCGTCTCTGGTTAGATCAAACCACTGGTATCCAGTTGGATTAATTGTACATTTTTCATGTCCATTTGGGCATAAAAAAATAGTGTTAGGAAGAAATCTTTTCCAATTTAAAGTTAACATACTAATATCTTTTCCATCTCCACCATATCCATGAAGCAAAATAACAGCATGCTTAATTAGTATATCTTTTTCTGGTTTTATAATTGTTGTTGTTAGACAAAATGTCATAGATGTTTTTATTATGTTTTTTTATACAAATAAGATACTACAATAATATCATGGTTTCTGGAACATTAGTTAAAATTTTAGGCATAGTCCTTTTAATAGTAGTAGCTGTTGTGTTAATTCTTGGAATTGGAACTTTGTTTAAGGGTGGAGAAACTAGTAGAAAATATTCAAATAAACTGATGCAGTTAAGAGTGCTTTTCCAGTTTATTGCTATAATAGTTTTGGTTTGCTTTGCTTATTTTTTTAAAAATTAATTATAAGCTTTTAACCAATTAATAAATTCTTCATTATTAAAATCAATAGAGCCCATAATTCTAGCAAACTCCTTGCCTTGCTTGTTAAATAAAATAGTTGTTGGAACTCCTCTTAAAGAAAATTTTTTTGCCAAGGTAATTGGCGCATCCATAAAAATATTTAAATTTTTAATATTTAATTCTTTAAAAAAAAATTCTGATTTAGATACATCTTCTTGACCAATATTTATCGGAAAAATTTTTAAATTATCAAGATTGCTATTTGATTGAAGATTATCTAAAGATGGCATCTCCTCTCGGCATGGAGCACACCAAGTTGCCCAAAAATTTAATAGTATCAATTTACCTTCAAAATCATCTAAATTGACGTTTTTTTGATTTATATCCTTAAAGATTATGCCCTCATATACTTTTAGATTTTTAGTTAACACTAAATTTTTTATGTCAGGCTTTTCTAAAGCATAACAAAAGTTTGTGATTATTAGGCTAATAAATATTATTAATAATTTCATACTAAATATGTATAATTAACTATCATGGTAAAAAATAAAAACAATAAAGCAATATGGGGCTCAAGAATAAAAAAAGATGCCTCCTTATTATTTCAAAAAGTAGGTAGCTCAATAAATATTGATAAAAAGCTTTTTAAAGAAGATATTTTAGGGTCAATTGCACATGTGGAGATGTTATTTAAGCAAAAAATTATTTCTTTTAAAATTAAAAATAAAATAGTTTATGGACTAAATAAAATTGAAAAAGAAATTTTAAAAAATAAATTTGAATTTAGCAAAAAATATGAAGATATACATATGAATATTGAAAAAAGATTGTTTCAAATCATAGGCGAGGAAGCCGGATATGTTCACACAGCTAGATCAAGAAATGATCAAGTAATCACAGATTTTAAAATGTGGACAAAATCAGCTACTAAAGAGATCAATAAAAACTTAGATAATATCATAAAAACAATTCTTAAAATTTCTGAAAAAAATATTGAAACTATAATGCCAGGTTTCACACATTTAAAAAACGCTCAAGCTGTATCATTTGCACATTATCTAATGGCTTATGTAGAAATGTTTCAAAGAGATAAAAAAAGATTTACATATAACTTGGAAAATTTATCAGAATGTCCTCTCGGTGTTGCAGCATTAACTGGTACTTCTTTTAATATTGATAGAAATTTTACATCAAAAAAATTAGGTTTTGAAAAACCAACAAATAACTCAATAGATACTGTTGCCGATAGAGATTTTGTTCTAGACTTTTTGTACAGTACATCTGTTTGTTCAATGCACATCTCAAGAATTGCGGAGGAATTAATTATTTGGAACTCAGACGGTTTTAATTTAATTACACTATCGGATAAAGTAGTAACAGGATCTTCTATAATGCCTCAAAAGAAAAATCCTGATCTACTAGAGTATCTGAGAGGAAAAACTGGTACAACTTATGGAAATTTATTTTCAATGTTAACGATACTAAAGAGCTTACCAATCTCATATTTTAAAGATTTACAAGATGATAAGGAAATACTATTTAAATCTAATGAAATCCTTAACAACTGTATTGCAATTCTTAATGAAGTTTTAATTAACTTAAAACCTAATAAACAACAAATGCTACATCTTGCTAATTCTGGCTATATTACAGCTACGGATTTAGCTGATTATCTTGTTAAAAATCACTCAATGCCTTTTAGAAAAGCTTACCAAACTACAGCTATAATTGTTAATTTTGCTGAAAAGAAAAATAAAAAATTAAATGAATTAAGTATTAAAGAATTAAAAAAAATTGAACCAAAGCTTACAAGTGAAGTATTAAAGATATTTGATGTAAAAAACTCAGTAAATTCAAAAAAATCTTATGGTGGAACATCTTTTGATAATATTAAAAAAATGATATTGAAATATAAAAAAGTTTAAAATGATAAAAAAAATATTTTTAATTCCTATATTTTGTATTTTATTATTCTCATGCGGGAAAAAAGGTGATCCTGAATATAAAGTGGATAAAAATTATACCTTAGTGTTCACTGTTTAATGAAATATATTAATAAAAATCTATCAATTGAAAAAGTAAAGTTTTCTAATATTGCTAAAAAATTTGGCACACCTACATACTGTTACTCATATGGGCAATTAAAAGAAAATATAAATACCTTTAAAAAGAGCTTTAATTCATTTTCACCATTAATATGTTTTGCAATTAAATCTAATACCAATGTCAACCTGATTAGAGAAATTAAAAAATTTGGATTAGGTGCAGATGTAGTTTCAATGGGAGAATTAATGTTGGCACTTAAGGCTGGTATAGACCCAAAAAAAATTGTATTTTCAGGAGTTGGAAAAACATCAAATGAAATTAGATATGCAATTGATAAAAAAATTTTATTAATAAATGCTGAGTCTAAAAGTGAAATTAGGGAGATTGAAAAAATTAGTAAATCTAAAAAAAAAATAGTCAATATTGGTATTAGATTAAATCCAAATACAGATGCAAAAACTCTAAAACAAATTTCAACTGGTAAAAAAGAAAATAAATTTGGTGTAAGTGAAAAAACATTTATTGAACTTGTAAATTATTCGAAATTATCAAAAAATATCAATCTTAAATGCTTAAGTGTTCATATAGGAAGTCAAATTTTAGATTATAAACCCTATGAAAAAATGCTTAAAGTAGTTGATAGGATTGTCAAAAAAAGTAATTATAAATTTGATTTTATAGACCTGGGTGGTGGTATGGGTATATCTTATGAAAAAAGTAATAAAAAACTAAATTACCAAAAATATAATATTGCTATAAAAAAATTTTTAAAAAGTAATGACTGTAAAATCATATTTGAACCAGGCAGATCAATAGTAGGCAATATAGGTTCACTCATTTCAAAAGTTATTTATATAAAAGAGAGTAATAAAAAAAACTTTATAATATTAGATGCTGCAATGAACGATCTTATGAGGCCAGCATTATATGGTGCTAATCATAAAACTTTGCCTGTAGTAAAAACTAATCAAATTTCAAAAAAAGTTTATGAGTTTGTTGGACCAATCTGTGAAAGCACTGATAAATTTACAACCTTGAAACATTTTCAAAAATTAAAAGAAAAAGACCTTGTTGTAATGTGTGATGTAGGGGCTTACGGAATGTCATTGAGTTCAAATTATAACCTTAGACCGAAACCGACAGAAATATCAGTTAAAGGCTCTAAAATTAATGTTATTAAAAAAAGACAAAAATTAGAAGAGCTAATTTAATTTTTGATAAAAATGATAAGAAACTTTTTATTTTCTATATTTTTTTTTACTGGCATTATTTTTATTTCATTAATATTCCTTCCAGCAATTTTTTTACCTAATAAGATAGTCTTATTTGGTGGTAAAATTATGGGTTATTGGACTTCTTTTTGCTTACAAATTTTTTTATCTACTAAAATTATTATTAAAGGTAAAGAAAATATTATTAAAAATAAAAAATTTTTTATAGCAGCTTCTCATCAATCAATGTTTGAAACTTTTTTTTTACAAACAATTTTTAATTCTCCTGTTTTTATTTTAAAAAAAGAACTATTGATGATACCTATATTTGGCTGGTACCTTAAAAAAATTGGCTCAATATCAATTAGAAGAAATAAAATATCAAAAGAAAACCTTGGTTTCTTTGATGATATATTAAAACAGATAAATTCATCAGACAGACCTTTAATAATTTTTCCGCAGGGAACTAGATTGTTACCTGATGAGAGAACACCTTTTAAAAAAGGTTCCAGCAGAATCTATGAAGAGCTTAAAATTTCATGTCAGCCAATTGCAATTAACTCCGGAAATACCTGGCCAAAAAAAGGTTCAAAAAAAATCAATACTACTTTAACTGTCTCAATTTTAGAACCTATTGAGCCTGGATTAAATAAAGAAGTTTTCTTAAAAAAATTAGAAAATATTATTTATTCAGAGCTAGACTGTTTAAATTAACCCTTCATGGGCATCACAACAAATATACTATCAAAGTCACCTGGATCCTTAATCAACGCTGGAGAGCCAGTATCATTGAAAAAAATTTCTATCTTATCTCCATCAAGCTGAGATGCAACATCCATTAAATACCTTGAGTTAAAACTAATTTCTAAATCATTATCAAACTTTACTGCTAAACTTTCTTTTCCATCACCACTATTAGTGTTATTAACTGATAAATTTAAAACGTCTTTTGATAAATTAAATTTTACACCATCTTTTTTATCTAATGAAACTGAAGCCACTCTATCAACAGAGTCTAAAAATAATTTTAAATCTAATTCTAATTTTTTTTGATTATTTTTAGGTATTACCTGAATATAATTTGGAAATTTACCATCTATTAACTTGGAAATTAAAATACTATTATTTAATTCAAATTTAATTTTAGATTTAACATTTGAAATTTTAACATCCCCATCATAACTTTCTAATAAAGAACATAATTGAAAAATTGTTTTTTTCGGAAGAATTATTGGTTCAAAATCTATCTTTTGATTCAATCTTATTTTAGATATAGACATCCTATGACTATCAGTAGCTGCAGCTGTTAAGAAGTTCTTATCATCAGTTTGTGTTTGATGAAAAAAAATCCCACTTAAATAATGTCTAGTTTCATCGTTAGAAACTGAAAATTTACATTTATTTAATAATTTTAATAGTTGTTTTGATTTTAAAGAGAACTCATTTTGATTGAAATTCTCATCTGTTAAAGGGAATTCAGAAGCATTTATACAGTTCAAATTAAAAACTGATTTTTCTGACTCAACTTGAAGCTTACTAGCTTCTGTTAAAGATAGATTAATTTTTTTTCCAGAAGAAAATTTTCTTATAATGTCATACATGATTGAGGAAGTTGTGGTCGTATTACCTTCTTCAATTACTTCAACATTGTCAATTTGATGAATAAATATTAAATCTAAATCAGTTGCTGTAATTGTTAAATTTGAGTTACTAACATTTAGCAAAACATTTGACAAGATTGGCAGCGTGCTTCTTTTTTCTATAACGCCCTGGCAATAATTTAGAGCTTGTTGTAAATCTTGTTGATTAACGTTAAATTTCATTTTCTTTAGTATACAATATTTGATTTTTTAAGTTATTAATATTGTTAGTCATTTCAGGGTCTTTTTCTTTCAATTTTTCGATTGTTTTTACTGAGTGTATGATTGTTGTATGATCTCTATTAGAAAACTCTCTACCTATTTCTGGTAAAGATTTTGAAGTTAATAATTTTGTTAAATAGATTGCTGTCTGTCTTGGCCTAACAAGATATCTTGATCTTCTCGAAGAAAGCATCTCATTTTTACTTATTTTAAAAAATTTGCAAACAGTCGATTGAATTAAATCAATCGTTACTTTGTTTTCACCCATATTTAGCAAATCCTTCAAAACAACTTTAACTTCTGATAAATTTGGAACTTTGTTATATATTCTTGAAAAAGAGACAACTCTATTAATCGCACCAACTAACTCTCTAATACTTGTTGTAATCTCTGTGCTAATAAATTTTTGTATTTCTTCAGAAATATTTATTTGATTAGAATAAAATACATTAAGTTCTTCTGTTTTCTGTTTAATAATCTTGCTTCTGAGCTCATAATCTGGTTTTTGAATATCGACAACTAAACCACCAGCAAATCGTGATTTAATTCTATCTTGGATTCTAGATAGTTTATTTGGAGCTCTATCTGCTGAAATTATTACTTGTGAACCTTTATCAAGCAGTGCATTAAATGTATGAAAAAACTCTTCTTGCATTGCTTCCTTGCCATTCATGAATTGAATATCATCTATCAATAATATGTCAGTATTTCTAAAATATTCTTTAAATTTTACCATGTCATTGGATTTTATAGATTTAACAAATTGATACATAAATCTTTCTGCAGAAATAAACATAACCTTATTTTTTTCTTTCAATGAAAGTCCAATTGAATTTAACAAATGAGTTTTCCCCATACCAACACCGCCATAGATATAAAGCGGATTATAATGTGAAATATTTTCTGAAACTTTCAATGATGCTTCGAAAGCCAATTTATTACTTGTGCCTGTAATAAAATTATCAAATCTTTTATTTGGATCTATTCTATTATATTGAAGATATGTATCTTTAATAAAAGAAACATTTTCATTTTTTTCAATTTTATTAATGTTTTTTTCGATTTCGCTTACCGAATTTTTTTCAACTATTTTAAATTCTATTCTTGTTAAATCTTTTTTATAAACTTTTATAATTTGTAAAATTTGATCTAAATATCTAGATGTAATCCAGTCTCTTATAAATCTAGTTGAAACTGAAAGTAACACATAGCTGTTTACCTCTTCAACAAAATTTATTTTTTTAAGCCAGCTTTCATAGACATCACCACCTAACTTATTCTTCATATCCTTTTGAATAATATTCCAGTCTAGAGACTCAGAGGAAACGTTCTTTGGGTTTTGTTTTATATTGTTGTTAGACATAAATTTGTAGGAATAAAGTCAGTTAGAAGCAAAACAAATATTTTGCAATAAATAATTTTATAAAAACAAAAATAAATAAACTTTTTAAGTGAATCGATTA